>CAZSPM010000008.1:0-11429 GCA_964608785.1 uncultured Eubacteriales bacterium | reverse complement strand
GATAAGGGGAACACCTAGCCATGATTCTGGAACAGTTCCTATCACACCAATCTTCTCTAATTCTTTCCTACTTCCAAGAAGATACTTCTTTGTTTTTAGAACATGATGTGTAAGACCTTCTGTAATTTCAAGAACCTCGCTAGGATCTTCTATATCTTCTGGGTTAATATCTTTGTAAATTGGGAATGTGTAAAGATTTTTTTCTGTATCATGTGCAAGGCAGACAAAGAAATTTTTAGCATCCATAAGTGTCCCGATTTGTTCATGGATGGTAGCTAATAAATCATTCAGAGTGGCTGTTTTGGGTGTTGCTTTGGAGATATTTAAGAGTGCATTGCGAATCGCTTCTTCCTGCTTTCGCTCAGTGATATCCCGATAAATACCATAAGTTGCTACCGCCTCACCATCAATTATAATCGGTGAAGCAAGAACAGACATATCAATGAGTTTTTTATCTTTACGCTGACGTACAGTTTCAAAAGATACTTCCCTGCCCTTTGCAACGTCCAGCGTAATAGACCTAGCTTTAGCGTATAAGTCTGTTGAAGAAATCAATTCATCCATAGACTTCCCAATCACTTCATCATGACTATACCTAAATAATGTGAGGAATTCTTTATTTACACGTCTCACCTTCCCACTGTTATCAGTCACAACAATCCCTTCTTGTGCGCTTTCAAATAATTGATCAAGATAAGCTGTTTTTTCTTTTAAGGTTTCCACTGCTTCCTTGCGCTCGGTTATATTCCTCGCAATCTCAAGACAGGAAATAATTTCCCCTTTCGCATTTCTAATAGGATTTGCAGTATTCTCCCAAAACGCGAGATCTCCAGTGGGCATTATTATCTTTCTCTCTGAAGTATGGGACTTTCCATCTTTATATGCCATTTTCACGGGGCATCCAACGCATATCTTATCCTTGCCTTCATAAATCTTGTAACATCTTCCTCCGAGTCCACCAAATGTATCCCTCAAAAGCTCATTTTGATAAATGATGTTATAATCTCTGTCTTGTATGCTTAATCCATATTCCATGGCACCCACTACGGCCTGAAGTTTGTTTCTCTCTTCCTGAAGTGCCTTTTCCGCTTGTTTACGCTCGGTTTCTGATTGGTTCAATTCTGCAATTTTTTGACGCAACTTTAACAATTCATCTAGGAGTTGTTTTTTTGTTTTGTCTTTCTCTCTCATTTTCTGTAGCTATTTAATGGAAGAAGCAATTCTATTGCCTGTGATAAAGTGTGAAATTTATTATTTTTAAGAACGCGTTGTATTTATTTCATAATTGCCAGAATTGTTCAATCACCTATCAGGGTGGATTTGGAGAGGATTTTTTCTTACCTTTAAGGGTGATTAGGTAAATTAAATTCTAATAGCTGCTTTTTTATTGAGTATATTCCGGGAAAGAGGCCGGGCATCTAACGAATCCCTCAATAATAACTGGCAAGACCTTCAATCGAGTTCAATCAATTCATAATCTGTGCTGCCTAGGCCGATTTTGACTCCATGTCTGAGCTGGACAGACCAATCCACGTCATAACCGACTCGCAATATGTCTTTCCCGCTTCTACTGTTTACCAAATCCACAGAAGCCTTGTCTAAAGCGACAATATCAAGAGATCCCAGAATCCCGATATCTTCCACTATATCGGGCTGATCCTGGGACATACAGTCACAATCCTTTGTGATTTTTAGGAGAAAATTGATAAATCCAATCTTATCTTTAAAATGCTGGAAGACGCTGTAGGCATATTCGCTCATCTTTTCTTGAACGCGCACAATATCGGAATCCCAACGGAATTTAACAGCATCAACAGTACAGACAACAAGGCATTCTCCACAACCGATGCATTTTTCATCTTCAATAGCGGCTTTTTCATCTTCTATAGTAATGGCCTGCTCAGGACAGTATTCCACACAGACTCCGCATCCCGTGCACTTCTTGATATCTACCCAAGGATGAACATCAGAATGTTGTTCGAGCTTCCCAGCTCGAGATGCACATCCCATACCCAGGTTTTTTATGGCTGCTCCAAAACCACTCATCATGTGGCCGGTGAAATGGGTTAGACAAAGGAGTACATCCGAATCAATAATAGTACTGGCAATTTTTGCTGTTTTAACTCGAGGCAAATCAACCTGAATTTCATCATCGCCCCGGCCGGTAAGGCCATCGGCAATGATAACAGGTATCCCGGCAGCATCTTGGGTAAAACCGTGCTTCCACGCGAGGCGGAGATGGTCAACTGAATTGGATCTCTGGCTTGCATAGAGGGTGTTCGAATCCGTAAGAAACACATGAGACGTTCTCTTCTGGATAGGCCCTATGATATTCCTGAGCCATTGTGGCTTTATATACCCTTTATTGCCTTGCTCTCCAAAGTGGATTTTCAGAGCTACGAAAGAACTTTTTTCGATCCAGTCTAAAAGCCCCAGCTGGAGAAAAATTTTCTCTGCTTTTTTTGCCAGCACTTCATGTCCTTCCTCCCTTTTTGCTGGGATATAGTACACTTTGCTGGGTAATTCATTCTGAACTTCCAATTTATCTACTCCTCTAAAATTTCCTGGGCCACTTTAAGACCTGAGCCTCGTTCAAAACTGTAACCTAATGAAGAGAGAGTGGTTTCCAAGACCTCGATTGCAAATAAGACCTGAGAAACAGACAAGTTTCCCATATGCCCCATCCGAAAAACTTTTCCTGCCATCTCTGCCAGCCCTCCGGCCACAACAACTCCATTCTCCATGAATTTGCTTCGGAAAGACTGATCTTCCACTCCTTCTGCATATTGGACTACAGAAAGTGTATCCGCTAAAAATGGCTCCTGGGTAAAAAAGGAAAAGCCGAGTTCTGTCAAAGCGTTCCTGATGGCTCTAGCTGTACGAGCATGTCGCATAAATCTCTGTTCCATTCCCTCCTCCAAGACTATCTTTGTACTCTCACAAAAAGCTCTTATTTCATTGACACATGGAGTGGAAAAATATTTTGTCGGGTCTTTCATGGTTGGAAGCCAGTTTAAAAGGTCAGAATAGTAGGCAGGAATGGCCTCCATCTCTCTTCTTTTTTCCATAGCTCTCTCTGAGACGACCAGGATCGATAAGCCCGGTGGAACACCAAAACACTTCTGAGCTGCTGTGAGAATCACATCGACTCCCCAATCATCCATCCTCTCTTCTGTTCCTCCTGTGGCGCACACGCCATCGACTATGAAAAGAATATCCTTTCCCTTTAGTTTTTCTGCATATTCCTTAACAGGGGCACAGGCTCCTGTGCACGTATCCACATGAGTGGAGACCACGACTTTATACTCTTTCTCAGAAATCTTCTTTTCCAGCTCCTCGGGTAAAACAGCCCTCCCCCATTCGCTTTCGATGAGATCAAAACTCAACTCAAAACTTCGAGCAATCTGAGCCATTCTCTCTCCGAAAAAACCTTGGGAAAGGATTAAAACATCTTCTCCTTTCTTCACAGTGTTGAGAAGAGCCATTTCCATGGCCAATGTTCCTGCTCCTGCAACGATGAAAGGCTCTCCCTTCTCACAGAAGACAATTTTTTTAAGATTGCCCAAAGCTTCCTTTAATTCAGCGACGTGAACGGGGCTAACATGCGAAACCATAGGCAGAGAGAGACTGTTTAAGATGCGAGGATGAACAGGGCTTGGGCCAGGAATCATGAGTAATTTTTCTTTTTGCATTTTTGCTCCCTAACACAAAATCTCTTCTCATTTTTATCAATTGTCTCTGATAAATCAAGTTATAATTGCACCGATTGCAAATAATTCAAAAGGGGTCAGCATAAGTTTCTGTCATTCCCGTGTAAACGGGAATCCAGTACTATTTGCTTTCTGGATTCCTGTGAAGCTTGTGCCTGCGAAAGCAGGTACAGGAATGACAAACATGTTTCTGGATTCCTGTAGAGCTTATAAAACTTACGAAAGCCTGACCCCAGAAATCTGACCCCAGAAATCAGAAATGTTGAGACGCGACCCCACAAGATCAAAACTTAAAGCTTTTCTTATTAAAAAGCTTCAGACAGTTATCAGCAATATTCTGGTCATAAAGCAAATTTTTATTTTTTGATATTTCCTCTAAGGCATTGTTAATACCGAGAGCTGGCCGGAAAGAGCGATGAGAAAACATTGCCTCCACAACATCAGCAACGCCTAAGATCTTTGCTTCCATTAAAATATTTTCTCCCAAAAGGCCTGAAGGATATCCTGAACCATCCATCCTTTCATGATGCTGGAGTATGATTTCAGCAACAGGCCAGGGAAATTTGACTGACTTTAATATATCGTAGCCGACCTGGGAGTGTGTTTTGACAATTTTATATTCGATTTCCGTCAGCCAACTGCGTTTGCCTAGAATCTCTGAGGGAACATATAATTTACCAATATCATGGATAGCTCCAGCTATTCGGATTCCTTCAAGCTGTTCTTTGGGTACAGCCATCTCTTTGGCTATAGCACAGGCAAGTTTACTCACTCTCTTCTGATGACCTGTTGTGTAGGAATCCCTTGCTTCCACCGCTGATGCCAAGGCTTTGACAGTATCTTCCAGTGTTTTTTGAACCTTCCGGGCATTGAGTTTGAGCTCTTTCTGCGCCAGTGAGAATTTTTGGCGTGTGCGGAGTGTCTCTATTCCATAAGCAACGCTGTCAGCCAATTCTGTCAGGAGTTCTACTTCTTCCTCATCGAATGAATCAAGTTCCTTTGCATAGATATGCAAAGCTCCATATTCCTGGTCCTTGCCTCGTAGAGGAATAGCAATATATGATGCGCAACGGCGTTTTATCTCTTGGGCGCGAGAAGGAAGGTAAAGCTGGTCTGTTTTGGTTTTTCCTAGGGCGCTGGATTCATCTGGAAGCAAAGGCCTTTCTGAAGCATCACGTTTCCAATCAGGATCTGCCCACATAATACTCGCAAGGTCAAGATTGCTGCATTCAAATCCCTTCTTTGGGGCGGAGAGGATTTTTTTCTTTTCCTCTTGCTGAGCAAAGCCAAACCACGCCATGGCATATCCCCCCACCTCTACAATGATCCAGCACAAGTCATCCAATAAATCCTCTTCTCCAGTCGCTTTCAATATGGCATGGTTACATTCAGTAAGCACCTTAAGGGCTCTGTTTGATTTGCGCAATTTTTCATCGAGCACATTGCGCTTGGACCTTGACGTTTGGGATGGTTTGATTGGCTTACGCACTTATCCCTTCCAATTTTCGTCGTATAACTGCCCCAAAAATTGAAAAATAAAATGGGACGGTTCTATTTACTTTCTTAAGGCGCTAATTTCAATAAAAATATCAATTATGAAAAAATAGAACCGTCCCCATATTGGTTTGACATGGATTCAAAAAATAAGATTAAATAAATTTGAAAAAATCTCTATTGTTTAGGGGCACCCTTTGTCCGACCCATCCAGGAGAGGTCTTCCAGTTCTCCAAAATGCTCTTTAAAAATCCGATAGTACATCAACTCTTCTTTAGTATTGATCATCCACTCATTCGGAAGAGTTCTCTCTTGAGTGAACTCTTTATCTGAAATCTTGTCATCAGCATATTCAAAGATTAATTCTCCTACTCCTGCACCCTCCCAGAATTTTGACTTTTTTCTGTTTAAGACTCGCTTTGGCAGCTCGCCATCCATTGCCCGGCGCAGAATCCACTTTTCTACATCGTCTCGAAGCTTAAATTTAACAGGAATACGCAGAGCATAATCCACAACATCAGGGTCTAAAAACCCCACATGGGCTACTGTCCCATGAGCCGATGCACTGCGATCAACTCTCTGGAGAGCTGTGTTGTGCAGCCTTGCCGTTATATCAATCAATTCATCAGCCAAATCATTCAGATTCACGTTCCTAAGATATTCATAACCTGCAAAGAGTTCATCCCCACCTTCTCCCGAGAAAACGGCATCAACATACTCTGAAGCTCTCTTAGCGACTAAGTAATTAGTGATGCTCGATCGAACGAGAAGAGCATCGAATGATTCAAGGTGATATATTACATCAGGAAGTGTGTCCAGCAAATCTTTAAAACTTACTACTACTTCATGATGATCGGACTTTATGAAATCTGCGACTTCACGGGCATGTTCCACATCTGGCGCATCAGGAAATCCTGCAGCAAAAGTATGAAGATTGGATACGAAAGGGCGGGCAAGCGCAGCCATGGTACTGGAATCAAGACCTCCTGAGAGCCATGAGCCCACGATTCCTCCCATTTCGATTCGCCTCTCCACTGATGAAATTAGCCGCTTTTTCAATTCTTCTGCGATTTCTCCTGACGGTTTCTCAAGAGGCTTTTTCTTTTTCAATTCAAAGTAGGGTTTTAGGTGTTCCCCATCGAATATATGCCCCGGAGGAACCTGCTCGATTTCAGTGCAAAAATCCAAAAGAGCCTTAACCTCAGAGGCAAAATATAGCTCATTATTTTCGTCCCATCCAAAATAGAGTGGAGCGACCCCCAATCGATCCCTCTTTAAGATAACACCATCATCTTTGGCTTCAGCCGATGCTAAATGCCCGGTTTCTGCATGATCCACAACCGCATTCTCCTTTTTTAGACGCATAACCGTATCAGCTTGGGCCTCTGTGCAGACTATTCCAATAGTGGCATTCTTAACCTCTCTTATCTTGCTAACAGCTCCCCCCCGATGGGAAATCTTATCCAGCATTTGACTGACAAGTTCTTCCTTGCCAGGTTGAGTGGTTCCTGCTATTCCAGACATTTCAATCCTCCCTCCGTTATTTTTGTTTTTTGTCCCCATTAGAATGGGAACGAATACCCCCTGTCTCAAGAGCTAAACCGGCAGGTTTAAGGGCATTTTTAACTATTTGTCTGAGCACAGAGATAACAGCAGCATGAGTGACAGCCGCAATCCCATCTGCGCCCGGATCTACATACCCGGTGTTACCGTCGATGAGTCCTGCATCAGCTGCTTCGCGCAGTGTTCGCAATTCCATGTCCTCATCATGGAGAGCATCGGCCTGAGACTTTAAGACGGACATGCAGGCAGCAATCCCATAGCATCCCCAATTTGAAACACTCGAAGTAATAACTACATCTGTGGGTACAACTGGAGCAATTCCTGCTTTACATGGACAATCGCAGCGAGCACCATACGGGACATGCTTTCGAATAGCCTGTGAAATCGTACCCATCCCAATTTCGTTTCCGCCATCACCGATTCCTATGGTTACTATTCCAGTTCGGCTTGCTTCCTTCACCAACTCATCTACTTTTGCCATACATTCTGTTGTATCCTGGCCGCGCGCATTGTGAATCATACCTTTCTCATTGGCACTCCCCTTTTCGACAGAAACAACAGCTTTAGGAGAATATGTACTTATCAGCCTCATAGACTCTTCTATGGCTTGGGCAGGATCTTTTGGAAAACTGATCACTGAAGCTGCATGGAGAGGAGCGGTAGATCGAAAGGCTTCAATAGATTGCTCAGGAGTGAGGACTGCGAAGCCAGCCCCTCGAGCCGCAGCTTCCATGGCTGGCCTCAATTCTTCTTCAATCAGAAAGATGGGGATAGCCTCTAATGTACGATGGAGATTACGTGCTAGAAGGGCTGCACCCGGTGGGCCATCCAATTCACCAATCTCAGGTGCTACCCAAGGGCGGTCTGGCCACCCTGTAGCAATTAATACTACAGAACCAGGACTAACAGCTTCAGAAAGTAATTTCGAAGCAGCTAAAACAAGGGGTTTTCCGATTTTTTCGCGAGCAGCACGATAGAGAATTTGAATCACACCGCGTCGATTGATATCAAGAGTGATTAGCCGATCAATATCATCTGCAACCTTTTCTAAATATGGCAGTTCTTCTATATCCATTTCTCAATATTTTGGAAAGCTAAGTTCTTCATTTTGAACTAATAGATAAAAGTATATTGATTCTTAACAGCTCTGTCAAATCACTCCCTGATTTCGGCAGCATCTTTTTCTCAGTGAAAATAGTACCGTTCCTATATTGCAAGCAACCAAAAAACTATTGTATACATTAAATAATGAGCGAAAAACCTAGAATAGCATTTAACAATGGAGGCTCTCTCGGGAAGAGCAATGACATCACAGATATAGTGACGAATCTATCTACATCGACGAACAATATTCTTATCAATGGACTTCTGGAGAGGGGCTTCAACGAGATATGCCAGTTTAACTCTTCATCTATACGGCTAGATAAAAACAATAAGCCCAAAGCAACTGTCATTAAATTGGGACTTGATAATAAAGGGGACTCAAACACCAAATCGGGCATAATACCCCTGAAATACGGTGAGTCAGCTTGTTTCTATTCTGGAACTTATCAAATGGAACTGGATGAATTCGATATCATTTTCATCCGTGGAGATGACATCGAAACAAATCCTCGTTTTATTGAAATATGCGAAAAAGCACAAAAGCCGCTCTTCATAAACTCCCCGCGCGGAACCTTTGTGACAAAGGATAAGTTTGAAATAAATATGAGGGCAGATAAAGTGGGGCTTGAAATTCCATACACACTTAATGTCACTGATTTTCAGGAATTACCGGATACTCTGACAAAAATCCCCGGAAAATACATTGTGATAAAAGCAAGGTATGGGTTTGGAGGAAAGGAGGTTTGGAGAGTGACTCGAGAGACTCCTGAAGAAGAATTGAAAAAGATTTTTTATGAGTGCTATGGAGGAGCTGTTGTTCAGCAATTTAAAGAAATAATAAAAAAAGGAGACCTGAGACTAAATGTTTTCGATGGCGATGTCCTCGGGAATGGGGCAATACTGAGACAGGCAAGAGGAGATATGTGGAAAACTAATATCGATCTGGGCGGCATAAGGCGCCCTTTTAAAATTGATGAAAGAATAATGAAAATTGCAAGGAAAGTCAGCGAAGCCTACCCAGAAGTCAGACTTTATGGCCTTGATCTGTTTTTAGATGGGACTTTTATTGAAATAAACGCTTATCCTACAACTATTGGTTACTCTCATGAGTATTTTGGCATCAATCCTGAGGATATCATTCTAGATAAAATGCTGAAAGAAATCGGGGAATCTGTCACTTCTACTTAAGCAGGAATCCAGGGTTATGTTCGTCATTCCCGCGAAAGCGGGAATCCAGACCTATTCACTTTCTGGATTCCTGATTCCTCAGGAATGACAGAGAGTTACCAAAGTCTGACCCCGACGTGATTTGACCTTTTATTCTAATTCTGATAAAAATCTTTGACTACAGTCCTGTGGATAAAGAAAAGAAAAATCTACTCAGTCTGATTGATAATTTTGCCCAGAAAAAAATCGCTGTCTGGGGAGATTTCATTCTCGACGAATACATCATCGGCACGACGCGACGAATCTCCAGGGAAGCCCCAGTTCTCATTCTTTCCTACAAAAACAAAGAATTCTCCCTCGGGGGAGCTGGCAATTCTGTTCTCAACATCAAGGCTCTAGGCGCACATCCTCTTCCTGCGGGTTTTATAGGCCCAGATGACTCAGGGAAGAAAATCATCCGTATGCTGAAACAGAAGGGAATATCAACAGAATATTTACTTGTAGATAAGGATTATCAGACTCCAATCAAAACCAGAATACTGGCTGGCGAGGAAACCACACGAAAACAGCAGATTCTGCGCATCGACCGAGAAGAGAAAGTCTCAGACAGCAAAATGTTAAAACAAAAAATTCGAAAAAACCTCAAAAGCATCCGAGATAAAATAAGCGCTCTTCTCATTTCAGACTACAATTACTTTACAGTCAAAGAAGACGTCTTCAATCAAATCCTCCCTGAATTCAAAAAAAAGAATATTCCTGTAACTCTGGACTCTCGCTTTCGCCTCTTAAATTTCAAAGGTATTACCTTTTCCAGCCCTAACGAACCTGAAGTCGAACACGCACTGCAGATCGAGATAAACGATGACCCTCAGCAAGTCAATCAGGCAGGAAGTCTGCTTTTAAAGCAAACAAAAGCCACAGCTCTCTTAATCACTCGAGGTTCTAAAGGAATGGTCCTTTTCGAAAAAAACAAAACTCCATTCACTTTTCCTATTCATGGCACAAACAACATCGTTGATGTGACTGGCGCCGGAGATACAGTCATAAGTGTCTTCACCTTGGCTCTAGCTAGTGGGGCAACTTTCAAGAGGGCTGCCATTCTTGCAAACTATGCCGGGGGTATCGTTGTAATGAAAAAAGGCACATCGACTTTGACTTCCCAAGAGCTCAGGAAGGCTATCAATTCTTGAAATTGGAAAAACTGCATTCACTCACTCAGCTAAAAAAGATCATCCTGGATCATAAGAGAAAAGGGCATCTAGTGGTCCTCGCTAATGGGTGCTTCGATTTAATCCATGCGGGGCATATCAGATATCTGAAAGAATCAAAGAAAAAAGGAGATGTCTTGGTAGTAGCTCTTAACAGCGACTCCTCAATCCGCAGGCTCAAGGGAAAGGGACGGCCAATCTTGAGAGAAAAAGAACGAGTAGAAATCATCTCCTCTTTTCCTTTCGTGGACTATATCGCTACCTTTGAAGAGCAGAATGTCGAGAAAGTCCTCCTCTGCCTCAAACCGGACATCCATGCTAAAGGCTCTGATTATACAGAGGAAACAGTCCCTGAAAGAGAAACCGTGAAAGCATACGGCGGTTCTATCGCCATTACAGGAGGGCCAAAAATAAAATCTACTTCTCAGCTCATCAAAGAAATTGCTTCGAAAATATTAAAAACAGAATAAACAGAGCAGCCATGGACAATTTCCTTATTATCCGCCTCAGTTCACTTGGAGATATCATCCATACTCTTCCTGCACTCTCCGCGCTTAGAAAATACTTTCCTGAAGCTAAGATCTCGTGGATTGTCGAAGAGAAAGGAAAAGAAATTCTGGATTTTGTCTCAGGAATTGACAAAGTCATCACCGCTCATACAGCTGGATGGCGCATAAACACCAAAAAATTCTGGGCAGAGGTCTCAAGCCTCAAAAAAGAGCTAAAAGACAAAAATCAGATTGCGTTCGACTTTCAAGGACTTATAAAATCCGGATTCATTGCCTTTCTTTCGAAAGCACAGGATAGAATTGGCTTCCATAGAAAAAACCTAAGAGAACCTCTGGCATCCGTGTTTTATACTGAAAGCCTCGAAGAGATACCTGAAGACATCCATGTCATAAGGAAAAACTTGAATCTTCTGACTCGCATAGGAATTTACGAAGATAAACTTGAATTCCCGATTACACTTCCAGATGAATTGGCGGAAACAGTCAAATCGAAACTGAGAGAACTGGGCTATAAGGAGGGGAAAAAACTGGTCGTTCTCAACGTGGGGGCAGCATGGGAAACAAAAAGATGGTTTCCTGAGAAATGGGTCAGTTTCATCGAGAAAATGAGGAACAAGGAATTATTTTTCCTTCTTTTGTGGGGAAATGATGATGAAAAAGAATTGGCCAGTCAG
>CAZSPM010000007.1:0-15826 GCA_964608785.1 uncultured Eubacteriales bacterium | reverse complement strand
AACATGATTTCCCGCCAATGTTGGTAGAATATAAATTTCGTTTTTCAAAATCTAAGTATCGTTTCTAATATGCCAAGCCGAAGAGAAGGCCCTCTCAAAAACAAGCAAACCGGATATTTCTACTTTCATTTATTGCCAGTATATGATATATAAATTATAGCTCTCTTTAGCCGGCTGGAGAGATACCCATCATTTTAGTTCCCATCATCAAACCCCCCTTTTGCTGACTACAGCCGGCACTTTCCCCTAAGTCCATAATGTGGACTAATCCCCATGTAACGGATATGTAACAGATTTTGCTTAAACCCGCCTAATTCTCGCTAATGGTGCTTAAAGGAAGGAAGACCCAAAATCAAGAGATTGACAGGGGAAAACTGGGATTTTATCTGGCGGGGCCGACGAGATTTGAACTCGCGACCTCTGGCGTGACAGGCCAGCGTTCTAACCAAGCTGAACTACGACCCCACCGAAGGAATACCATTATAATATTAAAATCCCGCCGTTTCAATATTTTTCCGCATAGAAGAAAAGGAGAAGGCTGCTTTTTTGATCAAATCCATTCAAAAATAAGGTGGGATTGATAAATCAACCCTCCCCACGAGATGCATCAAGCCCCTACAGTAATGGAAAAAAGGGGCCTGCCCCTTTGAAAAAAGGGGCCTGCCCCTTTGAAAAAAGGGGCCTGTCCCTTTGAAAAAAGGGAACTGCCCCCTTTTCTTTTCTCACATCTTTTCAAGGGCTGTAATCCTCTCCTCGACTGGAGGATGAGTGCTGAATAGTTTGTTTACTTTTCCTTTAAAATCCTTTAACGGATTGACTATGTAAAGGTGAGCGGTGGCTTTGTTGGCCGCCTCCAGAGGTTCTCTATCAGCAGCCAGCTTCTTTAGAGCAGACGCCAGTCCGGGAGGATAGCGGGTAAGAAAGGCGCCATTGGCATCGGCCAGGAACTCTCTTTTTCTGGAAATTGCCAAACGGAGAAACTGAGCGATCAGGGGGGAAAGAACAGCTAAAACAATTCCAACGACAATAAATATCTCAGCGCCGCCTCGTCCTTTACCTTCCGATCTTCTCTTCCCTCTTCCCCAGAAGAGAGTCCTGAGAATCCAATCGCTGAGCAAGGCAACGATTCCTACCATAACTACGGCAAGGGTTTGGACAAGAATGTCATAATTTTTGACATGGGCCATCTCATGGGCAATCACACCTTCAAGCTCCGCGCGATTCAATTTTTCAAGCAAGCCTTTGGTGACTACAATGACAGAATTTTTTGGATTTCGACCTGAGGCAAAGGCATTCGGAGCAGTGTCATCAATAATATAACAGCGCGGCTTGGGCAATCCTGCTGCTATGGCCAACCCTTCAACCACATTATAAAGATATGGATAATCTTCCTTTTTTACTGGCTTTGCCCTGCTTATGGCGAGCACGATCTTATCACTCGCATAATAGCTGCCGAAGGTCATAGCTATGGCAATAATAACTGCTATGATCAAACCATGAGGACCCCATCCTGTCAATTCCCCAAAAACCCAGCTCAAAGCAAAGATCAGACAGAGAAAAAATATTATGAGAAAGACTGACTTCCATTTGTTGCGGGCGATCTGCTCATACATTCTATTTTTGTTTGGTTTTTCTTAAGAAACCACGCTCAGAACTTCACTTCGACGGGTGCCCTTGCTTCTGGTTCCTCAATCTCAAAATAATCCCTCGATTTGAAGTTAAACATTCCGGCTATAATATTTGAAGGGAAAACCTGTTGTTTGGTGTTAAATTTCATCACTAAATCGTTATAAAACTGCCGAGCATAAGCGATTTTTCCCTCTGTTCCCGCCAACTCTTCTTGGAGCATCAAAAAATTCTGATTGGCTTTGAGATCCGGATAATTTTCTACCACAGCAAAAAGAGATTTCAAGGCGCCGGTTAGCATGTTCTCGGCTTCGCCCTGTTCTTTAACTGATCCCGCATTTATGGCCTTAGAACGGGCTTCTGTGACATTTTCAAAAGTTTCTCTCTCATGCTTGGCATAACCTTTAACTGTCTCCACGAGGTTGGGAATAAGGTCATATCTTCGCCTTAGCTGGACATCCACTTGAGCCCAAGCGTTGTTGCATCTATTCCGCAAGAGGACAAGACTGTTATAAATTCCGATAACCAAAATCAAAAAAACAACAATAACAATAATCGGAAGCAATAAGAATCCCATATTTATCTCCTTAAATAGAGTGAAATAATTTCCCTCATTAATAAACAATTTTAACATCTAAATGTCAAATGATTTAGGGGTCAGGTCTTGCTTTTTGCCTTTTTTTAATGAATTGCTATAGATTCCTGTTCTTTGACTTCCTGGCGAAAAGAGAAAAAGGTCAAAGAACATCCCCATATAAAAAGGCAAAAAGCAAGACCTGACCCCCAAGAGCTAAAATTTCAAATTGACAGGTTAAAACGACCATGTTATATTTTTAAACTCCTTCTTCATAGCGAGGGAAATTATCATTTCAAAAAGTTAAAGGAGGTTTTCTCTAATGGCTTCATTAAAAGAAAAATTCAGATCCAAACTTGATCCAATGCGCGAAAAAGTGAAAACGCTCATCAAAGAACACGGCGATGAAAAGATTTCTGATGTCACAATTGCACAAGCTTACGGAGGAATGCGCGGCGTTAAATGCATGGTTACAGAAACATCGGCTCTTGATCCCTTTGAAGGCATTCGTTTCCGCGGCTTCAACATTCCCGAGCTCAGGGAAAAATTACCCAAGGCTCCGGGCGGCGAAGAACCTCTTCCTGAAGGAATCTTCTATCTCCTTCTCACCGGCGAATTGCCCACTGAAGAAGATGTCAAAGAAATCACAGAAGAATGGCGGAATCGCAGCGCTCTTCCTGACTATCTCATCGATATTCTTAAAGCTATCCCCAAAGACACCCATCCCATGACTCAATTTGCCCAGGGCATCCTTTCTCTACAGAAGGATTCCACCTTCTCTCAAAAATACAGAGAAGGAATGAGCAAAATGGAATACTGGGATCCCATGTTCGAAGATGTGATGAATCTTTTGGCTAAACTTCCCCTGATCGCTTCATATATCTACCGCAAAATGTACAAGAACGATGAGCATATTCCTCCTGATCCCAATCTAGACTGGGGCGGAAATTTTGCCCATATGATCGGAATTGAAGATGAAAAATTCAAGGAACTCATGCGCCTTTACCTCGTCATTCACAGCGACCACGAAGGCGGGAATGTCTCGGCCCATACTACTCACCTTGTCGGATCTACCCTTTCCGATGCTTACTACTCCCTGTCTGCAGGTATGAATGGATTGGCCGGACCGCTCCACGGATTGGCCAACCAGGAAGTTCTCCGCTGGATCATGGAAGTGAAGGAAGATTTAGGAGGAGTTCCCGACAAAGAACAACTGGTCAAATATCTTTGGGACACCCTGAACTCAGGCAAGGTCATTCCAGGATACGGACACGCTGTTCTCCGCCAAACAGATCCCAGGTACATGGCTCAGAGAGAATTCGCTCTCAAACACCTACCCGATGACGAGATTTTCAAAGTTGTCAGCGCCATTTATGAAGTTGCACCTGATATCCTCAAGGAACACGGCAAAGCCAAAAATCCTTGGCCCAATGTGGATGCTCACTCAGGCTGTCTCCTCCTCCACTATGGTGTTACAGAGTATGACTTCTACACGGTATTCTTCGGAGCGTCAAGAGCGATTGGCGTTCTTTCCTCACTGATTTGGGATAGGGCACTGGGACTGGCTATCGAAAGGCCCAAGAGTGTCACCTCTGAATGGGTTGAAGCCCAGATTAAGAAAGAATAAACCAAGACAAAGATTAGAAGTAGTTAACTAGGATTTGAAATGAAATAGCGGGGGTACCAAATACCCCCTCTTATCCTCTACTTGTTTTTTCAATTTACCTGGCCAGCATAAAAAACCTTAAAATCTCCATAAAATCATTACTTGTAAATGAGACGGACCGATCGCCTGTTCTCTTTGCGCCTGGATACCAGGAAGCTCTGTGGGCTATGTTTTCATCTGTAAATGTCACTTTCAGAGTGTATGGAGGATTGGGCTTGTAGGGCTTAAAATCCTCGAGTCTCCCTAGAGCTTTCTCAACCTTCATTTTAATCATTTTCTGGGCTTTCTTAGGATGAAGCATTTTTGCTGCCTTTCCTACCCCCTCTTTAACGGAAACAGCCTCGATATCCCCAAAAAGTTCTTTGGCCTGCTCTGTAATGGCTAAATCACCAGCAACCATAACGACTGGCACATCAAAGTGGCCCGCAATAGCACCATTGATCCCGGCCTCAGGCATTTTCTTCCCGTTAAGCACAACATCAAAAATAGTTCCCGTCATGGTGTGCTTTAGGACAGCATTGGGGGTACCAGCTCTGGCATGATAACCGACAAAAATAACAGCATCAAAAGTCTTGTCTATTCCTTCCATCATGCTAAAAGGACTTCCGGACCAATCCCGAAGAAGCTGGGCTTCGGGATGAAGTAAATCGGGAAGGATATTGCGTGCGCTGCCGTGAGAGTCGCGAACAAGAATCTCAGTGGCTCCTGCTGCCAGGGCGCCTTCAACCGCTGCGCTGGCTTCTTCTGTCATCAGTTTCCTAAACAGATGATAATCCTTTCCGTTCCGGCTGACATCTTCCCAGTGGATAACACCAGCTACTCCTTCCATATCAACAGAAATAAAGACTTTAAGGCCCTTTTGAGCCTGCTCAGCCCTGGCCAATAATCCCAAAACTAGAAAAAGAAAACACAAAATAATAAGCTTTTTCCTCATAGTCCCTCCTTTCCATAGGATTAATTACCTGAACTATTCATAAAAAATGCCGATACTTTTTATTATTACAGCAATATCAGCAAGTTATCCTGATATTACTGTAGCCTCTTCCCCTAGAAATCTACCAAACAAGGTTATAAAAACAGAATAATCATAAATAATTGAAAAATCGAAGTCAACTCAAGGAAAAAAGGGACTGTCCCCTTTATCCATTTTTTCCAATTCACATTCTAAAATGAATATGGTATATTCTTTTTTCATATAGTGCCTTTATCCCATTACGGCATTAACACATGGCAGATTCCTGCTACAAGAAATGGATAAGAAATCAAAACAAGAAAGAGAGACGGTTTCTTCTTTTACTCTTCCATTTCCTTAAAAAATGCGGATTACAAAAAAATGAACTTCCTTTTTCTGTTTAATGAGGAGGAATAAAATAATGGAATACAAATTAGGTCTGATCGGCTGTGGGACAGTGGGTCAGGGTCTTCTGGAAATTCTCAAGAATAAAAGAGATTACTTAAAGAATAAACTCGAGTTTGAATTAAAAGTAGTTGCTATCAGCGATAAATTAAAAGGCTCTCTTCTTATTCCAGCTGGAATAGACCTAGAGAGACTTCTCCGTCTTTTAGATGAAGGAAAAAGAATAAGCGATTATCTCGAAGGAACATCAAATGAAAATGAACAAACGGACCCGCTCGAGATGATCGAAAAATGTGATGCCCACATCATTGCTGAATTGACGTACACGGATATCAAGACTGCAGAACCAGCGACAAGCTATATTAAAAAAGCCCTTCAAACAGGAAAACATGTAGTAACCTCCAACAAAGGGCCGGCAGCTCTTTACTACCCTGAGTTGAAAAAATTAGCTCACGAGAATAATCTCACTTTCAGAATAGAGGGTACGGTTATGAGCGGAACTCCAGTGTTCAATCTGTTTGAAAATGGCTTCAGTGGAAACAAAATCAGGGAGATAAAAGGGATCCTGAATGGAACAACCAATTTTATTCTCTCGAAAATGGAAGAGGAGAATATGGATTACGAGGATGCCCTAATACTCGCACAAAAATTGGGATACGCTGAGGCAGACCCCACTGCAGATGTAGAAGGCTACGATGCTCTGGCAAAAATTGTCATCCTCTCCAATGTCCTTCTAGACGGGAACATCAAGCCTTCTGATGCAGAAAGAGAAGGGATTACCTCCTTATCCAAGGAAGAAATTCTGAAGACGAAAGATGAAGGATTCCGATATAAGCTTATTGCTTCAACAAAAAAAGAAAATGGACAAATAGAAGCCAGCGTCTCTCCCCAAAAACTCCCCCTCTCAGATCCATTGGCTGAAATCATGGGAGCCAACAATGCCCTCACCTTTGACCTTGATTTGCTGGGAAAGGTAACGATTCAAGGACCTGGCGCTGGAAAAATCGAGACAGGGTATTCCATCCTCACAGACATGCTGGCCATCCATCGCCATCTCTCGAAATAAATCCATAAATGCTTAAAGAAAAAATTGAAAAAAGAGGAGGGATTGAATGCACTATAAATTCCTGATTGACAAAGACCTTAAAGCCATGGATGCCTTAATAGATTCCTACGGAGGAGCAGAAGAAATTTCAAAAAGAATAGACTCTATGAGGGATTACGAAACTAGAAAAACAATCGCTGGAGAAAAGGGCTTTGGGGATATGCTGGTTAAAGCTGAAGAGTACATAAAAAACTTTGCCAAAGTTGAGGACTTCGTGGAGGCGAGCGGACTGACATTCACCGAGAAAGGAATCTGTACCACTCAAGTATCTGGTTTTCAGGCATCTCGTCCCATTTTTGATTGTATAAGAAGAATTGCAGAAGACGGGAACGTACTCTTTCCCACAGAAATGATCTCAGTAGTAGGGCTAACAGAATACTACGTCTACAGCGGTGATTTGCTTGCGACCCTTGCCATGGCTGAAAACATATTAGGCGCCAGCAAGTTCTGCACAACCAACCTTTTAGGAACTCCCCTTCCAGAAGAGCGCTTCGCAAGGACAGAAAAAGTGACAGGCGAGAAATTCGAGAGATCAGATGTGGGGAATGGACTAAGTCAAATAATCCTGAAAAACATGGGTACAGCATACGGCAATCTCGGGGGAGTTGAGGTCGGCAACAATAACCATCTTGTCTATCTTGATGGCGTAACTAGGGCGGCACTGGAGACAGGAGCCAATTTTTTCCTCAATCCGAGCTGGTCAACTATTGTAGCGGCGTGCTACTATGCCAGGGAAATTCCTAATCTTTCTTTCAAAATATCCATGCTTCTCTCCACACAAAATGCTATTCAGCTTAGAATGCTCTTGAATATCATCAAAGAATATCTGCGTGATGATGGAACGACTCCGATCTATGAGATAAACATAGGAAATGCCGCAACGGCTGAAACCTTCATCCAATGTTTGGATGAGATTGAATCTTCTGGCCTTCCTCAAATCTATCTGGCCGCACACCTTAGGATCAATCCCGATTTAGGCATGGCAAGCTTCAACTGGACTGAGAACGCTTTTAAAGTCTTCGATGCCGGAAAGGATTTGACGATCAAGTATGAAAGCGATGGTGAATCCCGTCCGTATGATACCATGGAAGCTTACTTCCTCTCAGATGAGGAGCGAAACGAAAAGGCAGAACTGATTGGAGATGTAATATATCATAAATGCATAAGGTGTGATAAGGATGCCAAAGAGATAATGAAAAGAGGTCATGAGGCTAAGTTTGCTCGAGTCTCTTATAGATAATAAACTTTAAAATAACGGAGATTAAAGGTGGATTTAGGGATCAAGGATAGAGTGGCTTTGGTGACGGCCTCCAGCAAAGGGCTAGGAAAAGCAGTGGCGCTCCGGCTGTCAAAGGAAGGCGCAAGACTTGCGATTTGTGCCAGGGGAAAAGAACGACTCTTCAAAACCAGAGATGAAATTGCTTCTGAAACAGGCGGCCTTATAAAAGCTTTCGTGGCTGACGTAAGAGAGAGAGAACAAGTGAGCCGCATGGCCAAACAGGTTGTGGATGAATTTGGAACCATAGAGATCCTGGTCTGTAATGCAGGAGGACCGCCTTCCGGCCTTGTGGATGACTTCGCTCCGGATGACTACCGAGATGCCCTGGAACTCAATCTCTTAAGCACTGTGAACCTCTGCTATGAAATAATACCTTTAATGAAGAAACAGAAATGGGGAAGGATCATTAATATGGTTTCGATTTCAGCAAAGCAACCCATTGATGCCCTCATCCTCTCTAATACTGCAAGGGCAGGCGTTTTAGGATTCTCTAAATCACTCTCCAATCAGGTGGCTCCTTTCGGGATCACTGTGAATTCGGTCTGCCCTGGATACACAAAAACAGAACGGGTCGAAGACCTTGCCAAGTCCTTCGCCGAAAGCGGAAAGGGTTCAATCGAGGACTTCTACAAGAACATCGAAAAAGCCATCCCGATGGGAAGATTGGGAATACCTGAAGAAGTGGCAAACGCTGTAGCCTTCCTCGCCTCTGAAGGAGCCGGATACATAACCGGCACTGCTCTTCAGATAGACGGAGGTTATATTAAGGCTTTGTTTTAAGTAACATGGATTATTTGAAAGGATGGATAGCATGACGAGTCAAATGAAAAAATGGGAAAAAACGCCATTCCCAGAGATGATAAGAAAGCTTCCGGAAATCGATGTCCCACTAGAAGGAGTCCGGGGCTGGCTTCTTCAGAGTGATGACAAACAGATGGCTTTCTTTGACATAGAAGCTGGAAGCCAAGTGCCGCCCCATTCCCATTGTGCCCAATGGGGATTAGTAGTTGAGGGAGAAATGTCATTGACCATAGGGGAAGAGGCCAGGGTCTGCAGGAAAGGGGACTGGTATTTTATCCCTGAAGGAGTTGTCCATGCAGCAACCTTCCCGACAAGAGTAAGCGTAATTGACCTCTTCGATGATCCAGCGCGATATAAAACTAAAAACGAATAAAGTAATCATAGAGATACAACTCTTAGGAACAAATATTCGTTGAGGGTGAACATGAAATCATTATTCGCTGATACCTTGCAGAAATTCGAGGGATATGTCGTCGGGAAGACGCTGAAATACATAAACGACCCTTCGATTATCTCCTTTGCAGGCGGGTTGCCCAGCAATGATGTCTTTCCATTAGACATTATCCATAAGGCAGCCGAAAGATCACTTAAGGAAGATTGGGGGCATGTCCTTCAATATTCTCCTATTATCGGAGAGAAAGAGCTAATGTTGGCAATCATTGATTATCTCAAGAAAGATGATATCTATATCGAGCCAGAAAACATAATGATAACTACTTCTGGACAGCATGGACTCGACCTTGTTGGAAGGCTATTCCTTGATCCAAGGGATGCGATCGTAATCGACCTCCCCACATTTGGAGGAGCCATAGCGGCTTTCGATATGGAAGTTCCTGAATACTTAGCCAAAGATATAGAAGAAGATGGTTCCGATGTAAAAGGAATAAAGGCCGAGATAGAAGACCTTCTAAACAAAGGGAAAAAGCCAAAATTCATATATGTAGTCCCAGATTTTCAAAATCCTTCAGGTATAACCACAAGTCTTGAGAAAAGACAGGCTCTACTCTCGCTAAGCAAGAAGTACAGCATTCCTCTAATAGAGGACAGTCCCTATAGAGAATTGAGATACAAGGGAGAGCACTTGCCTTCCATTTATTCCCTTGATAATAACGAGGGGAACGTAATCGGCGTTTATACCTTCTCCAAGATCCTCTGTCCTGGAATCAGAGTTGGATTCAATATAGGCCCACCTGAAGTGATAAAGAAGTTCACCTTTATAAAGGGTGCCAATATACTCAACACTCCCAAGCTTAACCAAGACATCTGCACTGCGTTCTTGCGCGAATATGATCTGGATACCCACTTCAGCAAATCCATCAAATATTATGCGGAAAAGCTGAATTTCTTCCTCGAAACAATAGAAGAATATTTGCCAAAAGATAAGGGTATTATATGGACAAAACCTGAAGGCGGACTCTTTCTCTGGATCACAGTACCTGAAGAGATAAATACTCTGGAGCTGTTCCATATGGCTATCGAGGAGAAAGTCGCATTTGTCCCTGGTGATGTCTTCTACCCTGAAGGATACCGCAAATACAATGCCATGAGGATAAATTTTTCGTATCCCACAAGGGAGCAAATTACCGAGGGTATCCAGAGGCTGAGTGCAGTGATAGAAAAATATTTAGCAAAGAAAAAAGTCTAAATCTTCTTATAAAAAGGAGGAGTCATGGATGATGACCAACAATACAGCCCAGGAGTTATGAAATATATCGAAGAAGCAAAAAAGTCTTTAGAGAAGAAAAAAGAGCATTTAACCCGTGTAAAAAAATTCAAATTTGACACAATTGCCGTTCATGGACTTTACACAGTAGAGGAAGCTCTAAACCAAAATCAAGGAGCAGTCATAGAACCACTTTATCTTTCCTCCTCCCAGGCTTATCGGGACTCCGATGAATTGGAAGCGGCTCTCGCCTATTTAATCCCAACCTGGTGTTACACCCGGATAGCCAACCCCACGACTTACTATTTGGAATGTGTTCTTGCGCTCCTTGAAGGCTACCAGACTGGCAGCGACACCTCCTGCTTGGTAACTGCCTCTGGAATGTCTGCTATCATGTTGGCGGTCGACCCGTTTCTCGTAAAACAGAAAGAAGGGCAGGAGAAGATAAATTTTGTTTCCTCTGTCCAGCTGTACGGAGGTAGCTTTCAGCATTTTTCAATAAGAAAGATGGAGGAAAGAGGAATAGAGGTCAGGTGGATTGATCACCAGGAAGACATAGAGGCGTGGAAGGACAAAATTGATGAGAACACCCGCTTCCTCTACTCAGAGGCACCGAGTAATCCACAACAGTCTTTCTGCGATGTAATGGCACTCACTGATTTGGCTCATTCATGGGAAATCCCCTTTATCATCGATTCTACCTGTGCGACTCCTGCCTTGATGCGCCCCATTGCTTATGGGGCGGATATAGTTATACACTCTTTAACAAAATCCATAACATCTGGCGGTTTAGCCATAGGCGGAGCCTTAATCAGCCGCAAGCCGATTGTCACTAAAATAAAAAATGATGATCCCCTATTCAAAGAAAGCTTTGCCGAATACGTGAAATTTCTCCCTTACAGGGACAACGGACCAGCAGCCTCTCCTCCGAATGCCCTGTTTGCCCTGAATGACCTCCGCACTTTGCGCTCCAAGATGGACCTCGTTTGCCAAAACTGCCAAAGGGTTGCAGAATATCTCAGTCAACATCCTCGCGTTTACCAGGTAGATTATTTAGGATTAGAGGGTTATCCTTTCCACAAGTTAGCCAAAAAATACATGAAACTTGTGGATTCAGATGATGGAAAGGGCAATGAACTTAACCGTTATGGCCACCTCCTCAGTTTTCGAGTGGATGGTCCCCCTGAAAACGCGCGAAGGGTTTTCGACAATCTCAAGATTATTTTCAGAGCTACAGATTTGGGCCGCATAAAAAGCGTGGCCACCATTCCCGCTATCTCCACTCACCAACAACAAGGAGAAGAGGCCCGTAAAAAAGCTGATGTTCCCCCTCAATTAATCAGGCTTTGTGTGGGAGGTGAAAACCCGGACGACATCATAGCTGACCTTAATCAGGCGCTCGGCTCTCTTTAAATTAAGGGGTCGCGTCTCAACATTTGACATTCAAGAATTTCTCACTTCTCTATCAAATTTCCTTACCATCAATTTCAATTTATAATTTTTTTCTGAATCTAAAATAAATCGCTTGATCATTTGAGACGCCGCTGCATAATCCATTTCAAATAACTCAGCTATTTCATTCAGACTTAAATCTGTATATCTTTTCAATCCATATAAATAAAGCTTTTGATAATAATTATTTCTTTTCTTAATTAATAATTCTTCCTCTTTTATCTGAAAAGTTTTTAGAATTATCTTTTTTATCTCATTTTTATTTAATCGACTTAATCCTTTTAAATCAGGCAATTCTCGAAGATTACTGTTTCTATGGTTAAACTTGAGTCTCCTCACAATTTCATCTCTGAATTTATCTCCACCTAATATTGAATATTTACCTCTGATATTATCCTTTTTAACTTCGCTATGTTTGATCATATGGGAATAAACAAATTCCTTATATTTCTCTTTATCATCTGAGAACATTTTTAAAATATCTTTAGAAAATATCAAAGAAGTGGCTTTATCATTTCTTATATATTCGCCAAAACTACTCCATCTATATCTTTCAGGATTATCCGCCAACATCGCACGGACTGGATTCAAATGAATATATGCGCTTAATGCTAATAAGTATGCTTCTTTCTCTACTAAAATTGACTTATATCTTCCCTGAAATATCGAACCTATAATTTGATGTTTTGATTTAAACCAATTGGAATAGCTAGTATTAAGGTAATGCATTGCTCTAGATAAATTCCCTTCTGGAGTTTCTAATAAAAGATGAAAATGATTATCCATTAAAACGTAACAATGGATTTTCAAACTGAATTTATCAGCAGCTTCACCAAGTTTCTCTAAGAACTTTAGTTTATCGCTCTCATTAAGGAAAATTTTTTCAAGCTTTTCTCCTCTTGATATCACATGGTAAAACGCTCCTTGATACTCTATTCTGGCTTGTCGAACCATCATATATTCCAAGTATTATTGACGATATATTCATTAAGTTATTCTCTTCATTCGGAATAAAAGATCTCTATCCAGATATGATTAAGTCTCAATAAAAATAATACATATTTTTTTGGATGAATTTGAATGACGAAATGTCAAATGTTGAGATGCGACCCCTATTCTCGATGATGGCGGATTTGGTCTAGACTAACGGCGACAACAATAATGGCTCCGATGATTATCTCTTGAATATAGTTTGGCCATCCCATCATTGTGCATCCATTCCTGAGGAAGGCCATGATAAACACTCCAATCATAGAACCCAGGATGCTCCCCTCCCCTCCCCTTAAACTACCGCCTCCTATAACAACCGCGGCAATAATATCTAATTCAAGACCGACAGCCACAGTTGGGTCTCCCACGGTCAGCCGAGAAAATTGCATAACTCCACTGAGTCCGCAAAAAAGACCAGCAATAGAATAGATAATGATTTTTGTTCTTTTTGTTCTGATTCCACAGAGGCGTGCTGTTGCTTCATTCGAGCCAATAGCGAAAACATGTCTTCCGAATACAGTGTAGTGAAGAACCACAGCCATTGCGAGAGCTAAAATTATCATAAGCCAGACACCTGGCGCCATGAGGAGCCATGAAGCGCGGGGATTCCTCGCCATGAGCTCGTTGACCCAGGTGATAGGAGCATCGATTTTCTGGTTGCCGGCAGTCCACTTGGCTATTCCCCTAGCAATGCCTAACATACCCAAGGTAACAATAAAGGGAACCAACCTTAAAGATGTAATGAGGCTGCCATTAACAAATCCAACAAGACCACCCGTCAGGATTCCAAACAGTACTGCCACCATAGGATGGAGACCAGCGTTGATTGCATAGGCGACGATAACGCTGGAGAGGGCTATGTTTGAAGCGGCGGAAAGGTCGATTCCACCGCTTATGATTATTAAGGTCATGCCCAATGCACCCAAAGCCACAATCACAGATTGGGTGGCCACACTCTTGATGTTCGCGGGTCTAAGAAATCTTTCTTGAACTTCTGGGATTGATGAAAATATGACAAGGACCAATAAAAGTCCTAAAAATGGACCAAACCAGCTTATCAAAGCCTTCAGTTTTTTCTTCTTTTTCATGTTTAAACAGATTTGCCCATAGTTGCAGCTGTCATCATGGTTTGCCTATTCCAATCGGAGGGGGCCTGAATATCAACAATACGACCCCGATAGAATACAGCGATCCTGTCACAGATGCCCAAAAGCTCAGGAAAGTAGGAACTGACAAAAAGAACGGCTTTCCCTTGAGAAGCGAGCTGTCCAATCCATTGATAAATTTGCGATTTACTGACAACATCAATTCCACGCGTAGGTTCATCCAAGAGAAGAATATCTGCTTCTTGGTGAAGAAGCCGGGCCAGGGCAACTTTTTGCTGGTTTCCTCCAGATAGACTGGACACGGGCTGACCTGGATTCTGTGCCTTAATTTTCATCTTTTAAATCAAATCAGATACAGCCCTTTTGCGCTTTTTTAATCCGATAAAACCGAATCGACTATAAGGTGAAAAATTGCTGAGAGTCAGATTGTCCGCCATGGATTGGTCCAAAGCCAACCCTTCTCGCTGTCTATCTTCGCTTAAAAATCCCATTCCCTGTTTAATCCTTTGTTTAGGAGTTCCCTTGAAAGATCCGACATATTTGACATTTACAGAACCTCGTCTGATAGCATCTAGCCCAAATATCGTCCGGAGCATTTCTGTCCTTCCCGCGCCGATCAAGCCAGCAAGCCCTAATATTTCGCCGCAATGCAGATTCAAATCCACTTCTGCCTGCATAGTCTTTCCTATTAAATTTTCCAGTGAGAGTAATACCTCGCCTGTGGAATGTTCAATTCTCGGGAACATCTCTTCAACTTTTTGACCAACCATGTGCTGAATAAGTTTTTCTAGGGAGGTATCCTCAATATTTCCAGAGCAAACCTTTTTCCCATCCCTAAGAACAGTATACCTATCGGCAATTTTCTGCACCTCTTCAAGAAAATGACTGATATAGATAATGCTCACTCCTTGCGTCTTGAGTTTTCTGATAATCTGGAAGAGCCGGTCGCTATCTTCAGGGGATAGTGAACTCGTGGGCTCATCCATAACCAATATCGTTGCCTTCCCCATAAGGGCTCGGGCTATTTCTACAACTTGCCTTGCTCCAATGCTCAATCTTCTTACGGGAACATCCAAGGAAATCTCCGGATGACGAACAAACTCTAAAGCCTCTCTGACTTTCCTTCTCATGTCTCTGCTCTGTACAAAACCTAACGAATGATTTTCTTGTCCCAGCATGATGTTTTTTTCAACTGTAAGGTGGGGGGCAAGGTTTAGCTCTTGGTATATCATTGAGACGCCTCTTCTTTTTCCCTCGAGTGGGTTGGATGGAAAATTGTGAATATTCTCTAAAAACATACTTCCCTTATCTGGTTTTATGGCGCCACTTAAAATTTTGACCAGAGTACTTTTTCCTGCCCCATTTTCTCCAAGCAAAGCATGGACCTCTCCTCTTTTGAGCTCGAAATCGACATTGTCCAGCGCACAAGTTGCTCCGAAATTTTTACTGATATTATTTATTTCAAGAAGAATAGAGCGAGGCTGATTCTTAGACATCAATCCAGATAAGATGAAAAATCGGGTGACAGGAGAGACTTAATTTCAGGGTCATCCATATTTTCCCTAGTGGCAATATACACTCCAGTGTCTATTCTCTTTTCAATTTCCTGGCCTTTTAGATAAAAGACCATCTGTTTGACTCCCAGATATCCAATTTTCATCGGATCCTGAAGAATCAGAGCTTGGATATGACCCTCTCTGAGTGCCTGGACCAGCTTCGGACTGCTATCGAAGCCAACAAATTTAACTTTCGCCACTAATCCTGATTCCTGAAGAGCTCGCAAAGTGCCAAAAGTGCTCGATTCATTCGGACAAAAAATGCCATCCACCTCCGGAAAACGACCGAGGAGGTTTTCAGCCATTTGATAGGCCGTTTCTGTCGTTGATCCTGCGTATTGATCTTGAACGAGAAGTGAAACATCTGGGAATTCGGTTGTTATGGTATCGCGAAATCCTTTTTCTCGCTTCATCGTACTGGCCGAACCTTCTTGATAACGGATGAGAAAAATCTCTCCTTTTCCCTGAAGAAGTTCTCCCATCTTTTGGGCAGCAAGGACGCCACCTTTGTAATTATCTGTGGCCACAAAACTAATATAATCCTCTCCCTCAAGCCCAGAATCAATAATCACTACTGGGATATTCTCTCTCGCAGCCTCTAGGACAGGCACACAGAGAGCTCGCGCCTCTAAAGGCACACGCGATCAACAG
>CAZSPM010000006.1:0-16619 GCA_964608785.1 uncultured Eubacteriales bacterium | reverse complement strand
GAGAGGTAGAGGTCCTGGATCTGCGCCACCATCCTAGAGAGAGTGAATCTCGGCGGGATTTCTTCTATATGCTTTGCAAGTTTAAAAGCGTATTCCTTGTCTTTGAGAAGGCGGATCACGCCTTCAGCTAACACTTCAGGATTCCTTGGTGGGACAAGAATCCCCGTTTGTCCGTTTTCAATCACTTCTCGGACACCATCAATATCTGAGGCTACAACTGGCTTTCCGAGCGCCGCTGCTTCTATTAAAACATAAGGAAGCCCTTCCCACAGCGAGGGAAGGACAAAAACATCGAAAATGGAAAGCCATTTTGTCGCATCCTCCCTCTCTCCCATAAAAAAGACTATGTCCTCTAAACCCAGCCTCCGAGTCTCTCTTGCTAATTTCGAACGTAAAGGGCCTCCGCCCACAATGAGTATTTTTACATCAGGAAAGACCTGATAAATTCTTTTGGCGGCCTTAAGAAGATAAGTGATTCCCTTCTGCCGGTGAAGCCGAGCCACTGTTCCAACTAATGGCTGGGATGATTGGAGTCTTAACTCTCTTCTGCTATTCTCCTTTTCGGACATCAGTTTTTTTCGGCGCTCCAGTGAAGACAGTTCAATGCCATTCTTAACAACAACCATCTTCTCATTTGGAGCCAGTTTAAATTTTTTAGCCTTCTCTCTATCTGCATCAGATACAAAAATTAAAGCATCTGTGAACCGGGAAAAATATCTTTCTAGCAGAACATAAGTCCGCTTTAGTAGGAAATTTCGGTAATGAAGATAATGGATTCCATGGAGCGTATGAATGATAGCTGGAATACGGCACTTGCGTGCTGCCCAACGCCCGTAAAATCCCGCGACTCCTCCATGGGTATGAAGGATGTCGATCCTATTATTGTTCAGGATTGAAACAAGCCCGGTGGTGATTTTTTTATTGATCCTCTTGCTGAATGAGACTGGAAAATGGGTAATGTTATCCTTTCTGACCTCGTCGACTAAGGGACCTCCCTCACCAGAACAAACAAAAGCTTCAAACCTCTCCTTATCCAGGCTTTTTGCTAATGAAAGAAGATTTATCTGTCCCCCGCCCAAGAAAGGCTGATCGATCATCTGCAATATTTTTATCTTCTG
This sequence comes from uncultured Eubacteriales bacterium, assembly GCA_964608785.1. Lineage (GTDB taxonomy): Bacteria > Acidobacteriota > Aminicenantia > Aminicenantales > Aminicenantaceae. Next base: position 15,501 of record CAZSPM010000006.1, on the reverse strand, counting down.
CATTTTTCTTTTACATTTTGGGAATGGTTCTATTTTTTTTCTGTCTAATTATATAGAAAAGATTGAAAAAAACGAGAGAAAAATAGAACCGTTCCCATTCATCCTCTTTCATTTTTTTCTGTTCAGCAATTTGAAAAAATGTTTTCGGCTTCTTCGGTATTCCTTTCCTTTCAGGTATCCCCAGAGTTGCAAAAAACAAAAATTCAATAAAAAGTAGAACCGCAACGTAAAGAGCGAAACCCTTGAATTATGCTTCTGATAAAAATAAAGCTGACTTCTTCTGTATTCAAAGCGGCTCGAAATCTTATCCTGCCCAGTGCTCGCCCCTCCTCTGTGGAAGACTCTTACCTGAGGAAAGAAGAGAAGATTCCATCCCTCTTTCCTTATCCTATAACATAGGTCAATATCCTCAAAGTAAAGGAAAAAATTTTCGTCGAACAAACCCACATCTTCCAGAACTTCTCTTCTAATCATGAAGCAGGCGGCACTCAGCCAGCCAACTTCTTTTTTTCTCCGAACATTTTTTAATCTGAAAATGTAGAAAGGATTCAAAAAAAATTTCTGGAAAACTTCAGAAGCAAAGCTCACTCTTCTACCGAAAGAGACCTGATATGCATTCTCTCCCCTAATCAGAGCCGGACCAATGGCTCCAACTCGGGGACTGGCTCTGAGCTCTTCGAGGAGAAGGCTTAATGCATTCGGCTGGATAACCGTATCCGTGTTTAAAAAAAGGAGAAATTCTCCTTTACTTTCCCTGAATCCACGATTATTCGCTTTGGCAAAGCCCACATTTTCTTCATTTAAAATAAGCTTGACTTGAGGATAATTCTGCGTGATAAACTCTTGACTTCCGTCCGAAGAATTGTTGTCAACAAGAAGAATCTCAACTTCCATAGTCTGGGCATTCTCCTCTATGGAGGGGAGACAGTTTTCAAGATGAGATTTGTCGTTAAAGTTGACAATAATGATTGAAAGTTCGGGTGATCGCTCGTCTCTATTCAAAGTATTAGGCTCTCTACGATTAAAGAAAATTCCTTTGCTATTTTGGCCCAGGAAAATTGAGGCCTTTTCTCGCCGAATCGACTCAAAACAGCTTGTTTCCGTCTTTCATCCTTTAGGGCGGTTAAGAGCGCTTCTTTAACTTTTTGTGCATCTGGACTATCAGCCATGATACACATATCCTTATATATCTCTTTAAAGGAGGTTTTATTCAAGAGAACGGGTACAGTATCACAGGCAAGTGCCTCGAGCGGTGGCAGGCCAAATCCTTCATACTCAGAAAGATAGGCAACCGCATCTAAAGACGAATAAAAAAGTGGGAGTTCCACATCTTTTATGGCAATATCCCATCTGATCCAATCCTTATTCAAGAGCTGGGCTATATCTTGTGCCGGGCAGGTAAGGTCCTTACCAACCACATAGAGGATTGTCTCTGGCAACTCTTCTCTTACAAGATTCACCGATTCAACAAGCAGGGGTAGATTTCTTCTGTTGAAAATAGAACCCAAATAACCAATGACTATTTTCTCATTGAGGTCTTTTTGTTCTTTCCACGTATCGATCTCATCTTGAGGTTTTCTTTGCAACCGATCATCTACACCGAGAGCGAGCACTTTTATCTTTTCTGGATTTGTCCCAAAATTTTTTATTATTTCCTCTTTGGAGAATTCAGATATCGTGATAACAGAAGTAGATTTTTTTAAGCTCCTTTTTACAAGGAATCTTTTCATTACTGCTTCTTTTCTAGAATACCATTCAGGATGGGATGCAAAAGAAACATCATATTCAAAAAGTATGGATTTCCATTTATTAAAAAATGGCAGAGTGTAATTCGAGGCGATCAGAACGTCAGGCTCAATTTCTCTTAATTTCTTCATAAAAGGGCCATTCTGCCACCTGAAATAACCCCTATCCGAAGGAAAAATATATTGTCTGATGTTATCTTCATGATACTTTTCAATTTTTTCTTGAGCAAAAACAAAAAAATCATGCTCTGGCAAAATCCCAACAAGAGATGTCAGAATACTATCAATCACTCGTCCTACACCTGTGGAGTATTCAACGACTTCATAGCAATCAACTGCAATCTTCAAATTTAACTCCCCTTAAAAACATCCTTATAAAAATTTAAGGTCTCAAGGGCGGTCCTCTTCCAGTTAAACTTTAGCACTCTTTTTCTACCCTTAGCTATCAGGTTCTGACGTACATTCTCATCCTCTAAAGCCAGAATGATCTTTTCTGCCATGTCTTCAGGATCTTCGGGGCGAAAATACAGGGCTGCACTCTGAGCAATCTCAGGTATAGCTGAAGTTTGGGAAGCCGCAATAGGTAGGTTGCTGGCCATGGCCTCAAGGAGGGGGAAGCCAAATCCCTCACACAAAGAAGGTAAAGCAAAGACAGAAGCTAGGCGGTAAAAAATCCGAACTTCCTTGTCGGGAAGATAGCCCATTATTTTTATCCAAGCTTCAAGCTTTTCCTTTTCAATTTTCTTCTCTAAATTTCTGCTGTCACTACCATGTTGGCCAACAATCAGAAGGGGAATTTTTTCATGTTTTCTATGGATAATCCTGAGAGTCTCGATTAAATTCAAAAGATTCTTACGAGGCTCTATGGCCCCAACAAAAAGAATAAAAGATGTTGGGAGAGAATATCTCTCTTTCATTTCCTCTATTTCTTCAGGAGAGATTTCGTCATTTAAACTGGTCTCCAAGCCATGATAGATAACTTTCACTTTTTCCTCTTCTACAGCAAATCTTTCCAGGATCTGATTCTTTGTGAACTGGGAGACCGCCACGATTCCATCGGACCTGAGGAGTGAGCGATCGATTCTGCATCGAAGAATTTTTCTTGTCTCCCTGTCTGTCATCCGGGGAAAATCCATAAAAAACAGATCATGGACCGTAACAATCTTTTTACCCTTTGTCGGCAGGATAATGGGTGTAGCAGAATGCGTTAAATCTAATTCTGTTCTAAAAAAATGATCTAATGGAGGCCAGGAAAGCTTATACCAGAAAAAATTCACGACACTCACAGGAAAGTGAAAATCTCGAAAACGCTTATTGGTAAAGGGGGGAATTTTTTGGGGAGGGAACCGGTCTTTATAGGAAGAAGATAAAAGATAGTATTCGTTGGCGGGATCAACCTGAGCCAGATGAAAAAGAAGATTTTTAAAATAAATCCCAACGCCTGTTTCTTCTTTGAGAAAAGGGCGCACGTCAAAACCGATACGCATTTTGAGTAAATGTATTCTCAAACCAAGGAAAAGTCAAGGAGAGCACACGGTCATGAGGCTTCCAAATAACAGAAACAAAAAAAGTTGCGAAAAGCTTGCTTCTTGTTTATGCGGGTGATATTATTTTCTCGAAAAGGAGAGCTCCCATGACTGAACTAGGAAAAATCGTTGAGAGAATCAATAGCTTCCGCGATGAAATGATAGACATGCAAATCAGACTGTGTGCTCATCCGGCCATCTCTCCTGCAAGTGGAGGAGAGGGGGAAGAAAAAAAAGCGGAGGTATTAATTGAATTCATAAAGAAAAACGGATTTCACGATCTACAGCTCATCAAGGCACCGGATCTGGAGGCCCCTTCTGGTTACCGCCCGAATATTCTCGCTTTTTACAAAGGGAAAAGTTCAACAAAGACCATATGGATAATGACTCATATGGATATCGTACCCCCCGGAGAACTAGCTCTTTGGAGAGGAGATCCTTTCAAGGCCTGGGTTGAAGAAGGGAAAATATATGGCAGGGGAGTCGAAGACAATCAGCAGGACATGGTGGCCTCACTCTATGCTGTTAAAGCGTTTCATGAGGAGAACATTCTCCCCAATTATGATGTGGGCATAGCGTTGGTGGCAGATGAAGAGGTAGGGAGCGAGAAAGGCATTGACTATGTTCTCCGCCACTCCGACGCTTTCCGGAAGCAGGATTTAATCATCGTACCGGATGCTGGGAACGAAGAAGGAACGATGATCGAAGTAGCTGAGAAAAGTATCCTCTGGCTCAAATTCAAGACATTGGGAAAGCAGGCACATGGGTCCACTCCTGGAAAAGGAATCAACAGCTTTAGGGCCGCCTCTTTTCTAGTCACAGAGTTACACAACCTCTACAATATATTCTTTGATAAAGACCCTCTCTTTGATCCTCCGATCTCTACTTTTGAGCCCACCAAAAAAGAATCCAATGTACCCAATGTCAACACCATTCCCGGTGAGGACATATTTTACATGGACAGCCGAATCCTGCCAAAATTCACCATCGAAGAAGTTAAAGAGAAAATCAAGGAGATGACTGACAAAATCGAGAATAAATTTAGAGTGAAGATAGAACTGGAAGTCACCCAAAAAGCCCCTGCAGCCCCCCCCACCTCAGCTGATGCTCCGGTAGTTCATGCCTTAAAAGATGCGGTCAAAGCGACCTATGAGAAAGAAGCAAAGCCCACAGGGATTGGAGGCGGAACAGTTGCGGCTATCTTTCGGAGGGCAGGTTTCAGCGCTGCCTGCTGGTCCAAAAATGATGAAACAGCTCATCAACCCAACGAATACTGCCTTATCGATAACATGATCGGAGATGCCAAAGTATTTGCTCACATTTTTCTTCAAGAATAAAAACCTGTACAGGCTTTAATTAACCTGGATTATTCAGGTTGATCAAATCCTAAGTTCAAGAAATGCGATTCTTAGATTCTTTTTTTCCCGATCAAGAATACACAAATAGGAGGATAGCAAAGTGAAGAAATACATAATTATCATGACAACGGTTCCGGATCAGGAAGAAGGACATAAAATTGCACACCAGTTAGTCAAAAATAGGCTGGCCGCATGTGTCACAATATCGGCTGCTTCAAAATCTTATTACTGGTGGCAAGGAAAAATATCAGAAGAAAAAGAATATGTTCTCTATATTAAAACACAAGAGTCATTCTTTCCTGGAATTGAAAAAAAACTCCTAAAGATCCATCCCTATGATGTGCCAGAAATTGTTGCTCTCCCCATCCTTAAAGGATACAAAAAATACCTCAATTGGATTGATGAGGAAACTCAATAAATAAATGGGGACGTTCCCCAAAGTGCCACCCTATGTTTCTTTCACTCAAGAAATTTCAAAAATATAAAATATTTGTGAATATCATTTTTTGCTATAAATAGGGTGGCACTTTGGGGAACGTCCCCTAATATTTCTTCCGGATTTTTTGGGCAACTTTTATGGTATTGAGATGGATCTCGACTGTGTCTGACACATCAAATGCATAACCTCCCGCAAAAAGAATGACCAGAGGAATGCGAAGTTTTCGAGCTTCCTCGATTATGATTCTGTCCCGCTCTTTAAGGCCGTCCATTGTCACTTTCAGGCCTCCAAGTTGGTCCTTCTCATAAGGATCAGCTCCTGCAAGGAAAAATATTAAATCTGGCTTAAACTCTGTATATAGGCGAGGAAAATGGGACCGAAGCTCAGGGAGATACTTCTCATCTCCATCCCCGTCCCAGAGTCCTATATCCAAGGTGCTCGAAGGTTTATCCGCGGGATAGATATCCATTTGGTGGATGGAAAAGGTGAAGGCATAATCCTTCTTGGTAAAAAATAATGCGTTTCCATTCCCTTGATGGACATCGCAATCCACCACCATGGCTCGTTCTACCTTTCCCTCATGTTTTATTTTTTCTACAGCTACAGCCACATCATTCAAAACACAGAAGCCCTCTCCATGGTCAGGGAAGGCGTGGTGGAATCCTCCCCCAATGTGTATTGCAAGACCCTCCTCTAGAGCCTTCTCACCTGCAAGTATAGTGCCTCCAACATAAAGGCTGGCAAAGTCCAAGAATTCAGGCACATAAGGCAGCTCCATGGTTAATATTTCAGAATTCGATAGATTCCCTTTTTTCAATTTTTTTAAGTACTTGGATGTATGAACCAAGAGGAGATCTTCCTCCTCAGCGGGCTGAGGAGCGAGAAAATTTGCTTTCTTAACCCCCATTTCCAATAGCTTCTCATAAATCAGCCTGTATTTTTTTAAAGGAAAAACGTGATCTCCTAGGTCAACCATCCAATAATCATCACTATAGACAAACTTAAAAGGGAATTTTTTCCTTCTCAGTAGCTTGAGCAAGCTAAATGGAGAAGCCATTTGAAATAAAAAATATCAAAAAAAGGGGGGACAGGCAACTTTTTTTCTAAAGAGTTGCCTGAAACCAAAGTTTTATTAAAACAATCCTTGAAGTTTGCCAAGAAATGAATTAATTTTTACCTTCATAATTATAAGGATCATCTATGGGCTTAAAAGAAATTTTTATCGGTCTTGCCCCTTTTTCTCTTGTCAAGCTTTTTGCCAGTCCTTATGTAGCCGGTGCCAGCATTGAAGCAGCCACAGAGGCTGCCCAAAAGTTTTGGGAAGAAAGACATGTTTGTTCCACCATAGACATTTTGGGCGAGGAGTTGGAAAACGATGAGGAAGTCGAGTACTCAATCGGTGTCTACGATAGACTTATCAATGCTCTGGGTAGCCAGGAATATGCCACTCTCTCCTTAAAGCCTACCCAGCTAGGAAGTCATCGTGGCACTGAGCACTGCAAAGAGGTCATCGAGGGAATCGTAGAACGAGCTGAGCAGCATAATATAAAGATCACTCTAGATATGGAAGACCACAGCCTTACAGATATGACTATGGATATCTTCCGCGCCCTCCATAAAGATCATCCGACTTTTGGAACAGTTCTCCAGGCCCGCCTTTTCCGTACAGATGATGATATAAAATCTTTAAAAGGAACGAATGCCCGCATCCGTATTTGCATTGGCATATACAACGAACCGAAGGAAATTGCCCTCCAAAGCAAGCCAGAAATGAAGAAAAAGATGCTCGAGCAGGTGGAACTCTTACTCAAGGAAGGGCACTATACTGAAATCGCTACTCACGATGAAGTAGTCATAAGTGAATCTATCAACGTTGCTGATAGGCTGAATGTTAAAAAGGATCAATATGAAGTTCAAATGCTTATGGGTGTACCAAAGCAGGCTTTTCAGGATGAGCTCATCCAAAATGGCATCCTTGTCCGCCTTTATGTTCCGTTTGCTGAAGAGTGGAAGTATGCCATAGCCTACTGCAAAAGAAGATTGGCTGCGAACCCGGCCATGGCCACTTACATCATTAAGAATATTCTACATAAGGCTGCAGGTAAGCGCTAGGGGTCGCATCTCAACATTTGACATTTGTGTATATTAATATAAATAGAGGTTTTCCGGCTGAGGCTCATCGTTTAAAAATCCAATTATTTATGGAAAATATGGAAAAAAGTATATGAAATGTCAAATGTTGAGATGCGACCCCATTTCCTCTATGGCAACCTGAGCTGCTGCAAGACGAGCGATGGGCACCTGGTAAGCAGAACAGCTCACATAATTGAGCCCGATCTTATGGCAGAAGAAAATAGATCGAGGGTCTCCCCCGTGAACGCCGCAGATTCCGATTTTCAAGTCAGGCTTAGTCTTTCGCCCCTTCTCGACAGCCCACTTCATAACCTGACCCACTCCGCTGATATCCACGGTTTCAAAGGGATTATTCTTCCAGATTCCATGTGCCAGATAATAAGCAAGAAAATCAGCGCCATCGTCACGAGAAAGACCATAAATTGTTTGTGTAAGATCATTGGTTCCAAAGGAGAAAAAATCCGCTTCCTCGGCAATTTCATCAGCAGTGAGAGCAGCTCGAGGAATTTCAATCATGGTTCCCACATAATATTCAACTTTGACTTTATACTTTTCCATAACCTCTTCAGCAACTCGTTGAATAATTCTTTTCTGGTTAGCTAACTCTTCTTTTGTCCCAACAAGAGGAACCATGATTTCAGGATATACTTTTTCTCTTTCTGTGGCTAATTGACAGACAGCCTCAAAAATAGCCGTGGCCTGCATTTCAATAATCTCAGGATAAGAGATTCCTAGGCGACATCCTCTATGCCCCAGCATAGGATTGAATTCAGAGAGGGCTTTGACACGCTCCAATAATTTCTCTAACTCTCGAATCTTCTTCTCATTCTTGGTTTTTGAAGCCTTTAAAACAGCTATCTCCACCATAAGATCCTCTCTGCGGGGCAGAAATTCATGAAGAGGAGGATCGAGTGTGCGGATAGCTACAGGATGTCCCTTCATTTCTTTGAACAACCCGTAAAAATCCTTTTTCTGGAAGGGCAAAAGTTTATCTAAAGCTTTCCGTCTTTCCTCCTCGGATTCAGAGAGAATCATTTCTTTAATGAAAGGAAGCCTTTTCTTCTCAAAAAACATATGTTCTGTTCGGGCCAATCCGATACCTTCTGCTCCGAAGGCGAGTGCCACTTTAGCATCCTCGGGAGTATCAGTGTTGGCTCGAACCCATAACTTTTTAATCTGGTTGGCCCAAAAGAGGAGTTTTGTGAAATCCTGGTAGGGATTGGATTCCTCAGGCTTCATTTTTCCCCGAACGACCTGCATGATTTCAGAAGGTTGAGTTGGGATTTGACCCAGAAAAACTTCCCCAGAGGTTCCGTCAATGGAAACCCATTCTCCTTCTTTAACCTTCTTGCTCCCAATCTGGAAGAATTTTGGCTTCTCACCCAACTTAATATCTCCACAACCCACGATCGATGGCTTTCCCATCTGCCGACCAACAACAGCTGCATGGGAAGTCATCCCTCCGGTGGCTGTTAGGATACCTTGCGAAGCACTCATACCATGAATGTCGTCTGGTGAGGTTTCATCCCTGACTAAAATGACTCTTTTTCCTTCATTTTTCCAAAAGACTGCGTCATCGGCTGTAAAAACCACCTGCCCACTGGCTGCACCCGGGGAAGCCGCCAGTCCGCGGGCTTGAATTTTATGTTTCTCCCTTTCTTTGGCATCAAAGACAGGATGGAGAAGCTGCGTCAAGGCTTCGGGCTCAACCATCATCAGAGCTTCCTCTCTGGACACCAAGCCTTCTTCAACCATATCTACAGCAATTTTAACTGCGGCCAGCCCAGTTCTCTTACCGCTTCTTGTCTGGAGCATGTAGAGTTTACCCTCTTGAATCGTAAACTCGAAATCTTGAACATCACGATAGTGTTTCTCTAATCTCTTTGTAATCTGGTCTAATTCTTTGTAGGCGGCAGGCATCTCTTTTTCCAAGGATTCCAGAGGAGCAGGCGTTCGCACTCCGGCTACGACGTCTTCTCCCTGGGAATTGAAAAGATATTCTCCATATAACTCTTTTTCTCCTGAAGCAGGATTTCTTGTGAAACCAACTCCTGTGGCTGATCTTTCTCCAATATTTCCAAAAACCATCTGCTGGATATTGACCGCTGTTCCCAAATCATCAGGAATGTAATTCAACCGACGATAGGTCACAGCTCGAGGATTGTTCCAGGATTTAAAAACAGCAGAAATGGCCATTAAGAGCTGTTCGACGACATCTTGGGGAAAATCATTTCCTGTTTCGTTTTTGATTAAACTCTGATATTCAGAAATAATCCCCTGCAAGTTTTTTTCTGTCAGTTCAAAATCATGCGCGATTTTATTTTCTCTTTTCTTCTTCTTCAGGATATCTTCAAACTTCTTTTTGGGGATTTCCAGGACGACATCTCCGAACATATGAATTAAACGGCGGTAGCAATCCAAAACAAATCGCCTGTCTCCGCTCTCTTTGGCCAAGCCTTCGATTGTTTTATCATTCAGACCAAGATTCAAAATAGTATCCATCATTCCAGGCATGGAAATCTTGGCTCCCGAACGGACTGAAACGAGAAGTGGATTCTTTTCTCCCCCAAATTTTTGTTTTGTAACATCTTCTAATTGTACTAGCTTTTGGAGAATTTTCTCTTCAACTTCAAAAGGGATCTCATCACCTGTTTTAGTAAAGAGGGTACAGACTTCTGTAGAAATTGTGAAGCCTGGAGGAACAGGCAAACCGATTCCTCCCATCTCCGCAAGGTTTGCACCCTTTCCTCCAAGGACATCTTTCATATCCTTGTTGCCTTCAACCTGACCTTTTCCAAAAAAGTACACATATTTCTTTTCCATGTCTCTACTCCTTCTCGCCAAAACTATTAATAAAAAATGCTTTGATATTTCTCCAGTCCTGCCTTAAACACTTCTATGGCTCTTTTTAAATCCTCTTCATTGAGAACATAAGCTATACGCACTTCCTCCATGCCCCTGTTTGGACTGCAATAGAAACCGGCCGCAGGAGCTACCATAACGGTTTCTTTGTTCAGATGAAAATCGGTGAGCATCCATTGGACAAAGTGCTCAGAATCTTTTATCGGGAGTCCGATAATAATATAGAAGGCTCCTTGAGGTTTATGGATGACGATTCCCGGAATATCCTTTAATCCATCGAATAGAATATCCCGCCTCTTCTGGAATTCCTCTCGTACAGTCTGAAAATATTCCATGCCCATTTGGTAGGCCGCAAGAGCGGCTTTTTGTTCTACCGATGCAGGACAAAGCCTTGCTTGGGCAAATTTTAGGAGTGATTGATACACGTCTTTGTTTCGAGTGATGACCGCACCGATTCGTGCTCCGCAGCAACTGAAGCGCTTGGAGATACTATCGACAATGATAACCTGGTCCCTTACTTCTTCGTATTCCATGACACTTTTGTGGCTTCGACCATCGTAAACAAACTCCTTATAGACTTCATCACCTATTAGAAAAAGATCATGCTCTTTGACGATAGAAATCACTTGCCCCAGCTCCTCGGGCGCGTAAACCGTGCCAGTGGGATTATTGGGGGAACAGAGCAGAATGGCCCTTGTCTGGGACGTTATCTTGGCCTCAATCTCCTCCTTAGAATGAAGGCGGAATCCATCTTTTACGCTGAGGGTTAAGGGAACAATTTCCACATTGGCAAAAGATGCATAGCCATTGTAATTCGTATAAAAAGGTTCGGGAATAACGATCTCCTCTCCAGGGTCTGCCACAACACTGAAAGCAAAGTGGATGGCCTCTGATCCGCCTAATGTGATGATAACATCATCCGGCCCCAGGGGTATGTTGTAAGAAGTGTAATAGTCTGCAATGGCCTGCCTTAAGTCCAAGAATCCCTGAGCTGGACCGTAGCTGATCACCTTCTCGTCGTAACTATGGATAGCCTCTAATACCGGCTGAGGAGTTGGAATATCGGGCTGACCGATATTCAAGTGATAGACATGAATGTCCTTCGCTTTAGCCTCATCCGCATAAGGCGTTAGCTTTCTTATGGGAGAAGACTGAATTTCCTGACCCCTTTTGGAAATATTCATTTATGAGTGCCTCCAGAATATGAAAGACTCTGTCCCTGGGGGACATAATAAAAAGTGCATATAAGAAGAGAGGATTTGATTATTCCAGAACGGTATAGAGTTGTCAAAGTTTTTATTGCCATAGAGATAAGATTCTGATATTTTTATCTCGATTAGCCCGAAGCAAAGATGATCAAGAACCCTCAGGCAAAAATCATACGCAAAGAAAGCTGGAAGGATTATTACCTCTTCACCCTGGAATCTCCCCGAATCGCCCCTCAAGCTCACCCTGGCCAATTTATAATGGTTCGCGTGACCCTCGAGCCTTATCCTCTCTTACGACGGCCCCTCAGCATCCATTTTAAAGACGAAAACCGTATCGAGATCTTCTTCCAGGTAACAGGTCTCGGCACAAGCCTGCTAAGCAAAAAAACAACAGATGACACTCTCGACATTTTAGGTCCCCTTGGAAAAGGTTTTGGCATAAGTCCAGGTCTTGAGGGAAAGGAAGTGATTTTAGTGGGAGGTGGAAGAGGAATTGCGCCTCTCTATTTTCTGGCTCACCAACTCCGATCTCTGAAGTCCTCGGCTAAAATCTTTTACGGAGGAAAGACGCTTGAAGATCTTCCTCTTAAGGAAAAACTGGAAAAAAACGATTTTGAGATTTTCTGTTCAACCGACGATGGCTCTTTTGGCTATAAAGGACTCGTCAGTGATTTTCTCAAAGCCGAACTCGAACAGTCCTTTCCAGCCTTCATATTTGCGTGCGGGCCTGAACCCATGATGAGAAAAATCGCTGAGATGGCCCGGGAAAAGAGTATTCCTGCCGAATTCTCTCTAGAGTCGGTTATGGGGTGCGGCTTCGGTGCGTGCTGGGGATGTGTGAAGAGAATAAAAAAAGGCAATGAAGAGGAATGGCTCAAGATCTGTGAAGAGGGCCCTGTTTTTTCAGAGAAAGAGATCATCTGGCAAGAAGAAGAAAAATGACTGACTTATCCGTGGATTTAGGTTTCCTCCAACTGAAAAATCCGATCCTTGCTGCCAGCGGAACCTTTGGCTACGGCCTTGAATTTGAACCTTACATTGACTTAAACAAACTGGGCGGATTTGTTGTCAAGGGCCTTTATTTTTCACCTCGTGAAGGGAATCCGCCTCCACGCCTGGTTGAAACGTCCAGCGGACTTTTGAATGCCATCGGGCTCCCCGGAATTGGGGTAAAAAGGTTTTCAGAGGAAATTCTCCCTCAGCTTAGAAAATACAACACTGCCATTATCGTAAATGTCTGCGGAGAAAGAGACGAGGAGTATGCATCTGTTGTTGATTTTCTTAACAAGGAAGAAGGAATCTCTGCATTTGAGCTGAATATATCCTGTCCCAATGTGGAAAGAGATGGACTTTGTCCAGCCTTAAGCCCTGAGTCTACCTATTCTGTGGTCAAACTGGTTAAAAAAGCGAGCGCCCGTCCTTTGATTACAAAGCTTTCCCCCAATGTGACCGATATCGTAGAAATAGCCATCAGTGCACAGGAAGCCGGCACAGATGCCATTTCCCTGGTCAATACATTCCTGGCTATGAGTATCGATATCGAGACAAGAAAACCAAAACTGGCCAATATCTTTGGCGGGCTCAGCGGACCGGCCATCAAGCCAATTGTCCTCCGAATGGTTTATCAGGTTGTGAGTCAAGTTCAAATTCCTGTAATCGGAATAGGTGGAATTCAATCAGGCCAAGATGCTCTCGAATATTTAATTGCCGGAGCAAAAGCAGTGGAAGTCGGGACGGCAAATTTCCTCGATCCTGAAACGACAGTGAAAATCATCGATGAGATAGATACTTTCTGTCAAAAGAACGGAATAGCAAAAATTGAAGAAGTCATCGGCACACTCAAAACTTAATGTACAGTAGGGGCTTGATTTATCAAGCCCACAAATTGAAGCGTCGGGGCTTGATTTATCAAGCCCACCTTAATAATCTAGTTCAAGGAAACACACATGAATCAAACATCAGATTTGGCGAAAAAAATCATAGTGGCTCTTGATGTTGGCTCAAGAGAAAATGCACTCTCACTTGTCAAACAGCTTGAAAGCGCTCAAGTTTTTAAAATCGGGCTGAGACTGTTCTAGGCTGAAGGCCCCTCTCTACTCCAAGAAATCAAGAGCTTGAAAAAAAATGTATTCCTCGACCTAAAGCTCCATGATATCCCCAACACTGTTGGCGATGCAATAAAGGTTGCTGTCCGACACGGCGTCACCATGCTGACTCTCCATGCCTCAGGCGGCCGAGAAATGATGCTGCGAGCAGCAGAATCAGCCGCAGAAGAAGCAGAAAAAGAAGGGACTGTCAAACCCCTCCTTTTAGGCGTGACCATCTTGACCAGTCTTAAAGATGAGCAGCTCGCAGAAATCGGCATGGAGAAAGACACGCTCAGCCAAGTTCTCAGGCTGGCCAAGCTTTCCAAGGAAGCAGGAGTGGATGGAGTTGTCTGTTCGCCTCAAGAAATTGAAATCGTGAAACGAGAATTGGGCAGAGATTTTCTCGTCGTTGCTCCAGGCATTAGACCCGCTTGGGCCGCTGCTCACGACCAGAAAAGGATTCTAACCCCCTCGCTGGCCATTAAACAAGGAGCAGACTTCCTTGTGATAGGACGTCCGATAATAAAGGCTGAATCTCCTCAAGAAGCCTTTCTCAAGATTGTAGAGGAATTAGAAAACGCGGTATATGCTCCCGACAGTAAAAATAGTGTTTAAAATGACTCCTAACACAGCCATCACAACGACAGCAATAACAAAACTCACGATTAGATAACTCGCGACCTTATCTTTGGGGGTATTCATAAGAGGAGTCACCAATCCCAGATAAAGAATATATATTCCGTAAAGACTGGCCAGAATGACCAAGGGACTCAAGAAATAGACTATGTGAAGGGCGCCTGCCACCCAGGCTGGCGTCATGCTATAGACTGCAAGCTTCATTGCATTATCCAAGTTCGGAGTCGAGGAAAAAGAGGATGCCAAAGCATTGATAACTATGCCTAAAACAAAGACAGTTGCCAGGGAGAACACATAGGCCAGCACAGCTCGAAAGAGAGCGGTCCCGATTCCTAGCCTGTGCCACCCAACAAAAGGTAATCTGAAGCCAACGATCCCATATCCAAAGAATTGAGCGGCTGCGGGAATTGCAGCCAAGATTATAACATAAGAAGTAAAGAGTTCAGAAAGAGGGATCGTTTCATCTTTAATTATGAGCCATTCTTCCTTTGGTCTTAACAATATTCCCTGAATTCTTGTTTTCAAATCCATCCGTCTTCTCCTTCTAATAAATCTTCAAAACTATATAACTTCTATTTCATCATGTCAAACAATGGGGTCAGACTTTGAAAATTTTCTGTCATTCCTGTACCTGCTTCAACAGGTACAAGTTCCACAGCAATCCACATTCCTTTCTGTCATTCCCATGTAAACGGGAATCCAGGACTATCCACTTTCTGGATTCCTGTTTTCACAGGAATGACTGAGGTATTGATGTATCCTCCTAATTACACAGGAATGACCAAAAGTAATGTAAAACTTATGAAAGCCTGACCCCGATGATTCCATCAGTGGGAAGAAGATTGTGGAGGCGCGGGTCGGATTCGAACCGACGAATAAAGGTTTTGCAGACCTCTCCCTTAGCCACTTGGGTACCGCGCCAACTCTATCATAGGAATAACACTCGAATTAGATAATGGGTTTATTACTCTTTTGCCATTGTAGAAAAAAATTCTGTATTTGTCTAGCCAATCTATCACACAGCCCCTCGATGACCTGATACCTCCCCGCAAAAGTACCTCCAAGGGCTAATTCTCTTTTGCATGGTTGGAGAGTCCCAGTGTCAGATTCTGATTATTTCTCTGAAGGGAAAAAATTCTTCTCTCATTTGCTACAATTGGGTATCAACGGGATTTTCAAAATGGCATTGCAGACACTTCATAGGCTATTAGCTCCCGTTGGGAGCGTGGCAAAAGAATAACAATTAGCTCAGGTTAATCAACTGGATTGCCGTGTGGAATGCCTAAATCCTATCATAATGCGCTTTTCATGCTTTAAGAGAATAGATAGCCCTGTCGCAAAACTGGCGTTGACAAGCCCGTTAGAGCAGATATATTATCCGAAGGAAACAATTGGTAAAATTTAACCATAATTCAGGAAAAGAAAATGTCAAAAAAAATACCCTCGAATCTCTTCTCAAGTTTCGTATCATAAGGACAATCTTATCCGCATTGAAACCTTTAGCTAG
>CAZSPM010000005.1:0-17744 GCA_964608785.1 uncultured Eubacteriales bacterium | reverse complement strand
GCTTGATTTGCCTGAAAAAGTGGAATATACAACTTTAGCAGGTTTCTTTCTTTATGAATTTGGGAAGATTCCCAAGGAAGGAGAGCTTTTAGATTATAAAGGGCATCAATTTATTGTGGAAAAAGTCCAAAGGCGTCACATAAGCTCAATGCGCATAATCTTACAAGAGAAGGAAATTGAAGAAACGGATGAGAGTCATCGCGACGAATAAAAAGGCTCATTTCAACTATGAAATACTGGAGAGCCATGAAGCCGGCATTTCCTTAGTAGGGAGTGAAGTCAAATCTGTAAGGGAAGGAAGGATAAGTTTAAAAGAGAGTTATGCTGAAATTAAAGATGACGAAGTATTTCTTATTAACTGTCATATAAGTCCCTATGCCCCTGCAAACATATTCAATCATGAGCCTCGCAGGGAACGAAAACTTCTGCTTCACCGCAGAGAGATAAAGCGATTGACTGGCAAAATAAAAGAAAAAGGTTTTACCCTTATTCCCACAAAGGTCCTGATTAATGATAAAGGAAAAGTGAAGATAGAAGTTTCCCTTGCAAAGGGAAAAAGGGCATATCAGAAAAGAGAGGTCATAAAAGAAAGAGACCGCGATAGGGAGTTAAGGGCGGAACTAAAGAGGCGGTGGCGTTAGCTCATAGGCCAGCTTTATAGCCTCAACCATGCTCTGAGGATCAGCCATTCCTTTCCCCGCTATATCAAAGGCCGTTCCATGATCCGGTGAAGTGCGTATAAAGGGTAGACCCAGGGTAACATTGACTCCTATTTCAAAAGCCTCAAGTTTAAAAGGAATGAGTCCCTGATCGTGGTAGAGAGCTATAACGATTTTTTCAGAACGGTTCAAGCAATCTCGGAAGATAACATCGGGAGGAAAAGGGCCGCTGATTCTCATTCCCTTTCTCTGGGCTTGTTCTATGGCAGGCGCGATTTCCTCTTCTTCCTCAGAGCCCATGAGATTTTGTTCGCCGGCATGAGGATTTAATCCCGCTACCAGGAAATGATATTTTTCTGGCTGGATTTTTTCTATGTGTTGGTGAAGAAGAAGGAAAAAATACAGAAGATCTTCCTTTTTAATCTTATTGATAGCTACTTTTAGGGGGATATGATGGGTAAAAAGAGCCACTTTTATTTTTTCTGACCAGAAAGCCATTATTGCCTGAGGAAATAGCTGGGTGAGAAAATCTGTGTGGCCTGGCCATTCAAAACCTGCTAGATTCCAGGATTGTTTGGAAATAGGCGCTGTGACAAGAGCATGGATTTCACCCATTTTTGCTTTTTCAACGGCTTCCTTAAAGAAAAGGAAGGAAGCTTGCCCCGCTTCTTTAGTAGAAGTGCCTTTTTTAATAATCTTCAGAGGGCTATCTATTTCTAAGAGAGAAAGAGATGGAAAATCAGGATTGATCTGCTGCAATAAAGGAATATCCAATTCAATGCCTAATGCTTTCTTTTCCTCTTCAATTATTCTAGAGGAACCAAAAAGGATGTAATGGGCTTTGAGGAGGGAATTTTCTGAAGAGAAAGCTTTTAGGATGATTTCAGGCCCGATACCACCAGGATCCCCAAGAGTTATCCCTATCTTGGGAAAATTCATTTTTTCTTTGTTTTTCTTTTAGCTGGACTTTTTTTATCTTCTCTCAGCTTGTAGAGATACTTTATACTGTTTTTGTAGATTAAGAGATTTGGGGCGCTATTTCTGTTGAGCTTTATACAGTTTTTATCATACCACTCAATGTATCCTTCGATGACTTCTCCATCTACAAAGGCGACTGCCATTGGAGTCCTCTTATTCATCTGTTTAAGGTAGTAGTAATTTTCAGCATAGGTGTCGTAAGGAGGATGCGATTTC
Organism: uncultured Eubacteriales bacterium; assembly: GCA_964608785.1. Lineage (GTDB taxonomy): Bacteria > Acidobacteriota > Aminicenantia > Aminicenantales > Aminicenantaceae. The sequence goes on along the minus strand of CAZSPM010000005.1, from coordinate 15,891 downwards.
TTTTTTGCGGGCTCACGATTCATTTTCTCTTTGATTTCAGAGAGTTTAGGTCTGATAAGTTTCCTGTTCATAACTCACTTCTCCAAGGTTGAAGCTGGATAAGAGATTTAGAAGCCTTTGAAATTAATGATAGCATCAAACTTATAAAATTTCAAGAGAAGAAAAACCAGGGATAGTTTTATTTTTATCCTTTTATTTACAGCTATTTACTTAAGGTGTGTTTATAATTCAGAATCGGAAATATATATTGAAAGTTAATCTCACCGGAGCTTTCCTTTGCACCAAAGCTGTGATTCCTTCGATGAAAAAAAATGGTTACGGCCGTGTAGTGAATATATCTTCATCGGCTGGCAGGAGTGTGAGTACTCTGGGAGGGGCTCACTATACAGCTTCTAAGGCCGGCCTTCTAGGCTTCACACGGGCAGTAGCCAAGGAAGTCGCTTCATTAGGGATAACGGCCAATGCGATTTGCCCAGGTCTCATCGATACCCAAATGGCCAGAGATACGACTACAAAAGCTGAGCTGGAGGCATTCATTGACTCTTTCCCGATTAAAAGGCTTGGCCTGCCTGAAGAGATTGGAGATTTGGTCTTGTTTCTATGCTCACAAAAAGCCGCTTATATTACGGGAACATGCATTGACATTAATGGCGGAGACCTAATGATCTGAATTATTTTTCTATTTTTTTTAGGCTCTGGTAGACAAGAGGAAGAACGAGAAGAGTAACCAACGTAGAGGTTAGGAGTCCTCCGACCACGACCGTAGCCAAGGGCCTTTGGATTTCAGCCCCTGGGCCTTTAGCCAGTAGCAAGGGCATTATTCCAAAGACAGTTGTAAAGGTTGTCATCAGAACTGGCCTTACTTTGGAACTGACACCTTCGAAGATGGCATCTTTCATTGTTGCTCCCTGAAGAAGCTTCTGGCGAAAAGCCGAAAGAAGCACAAGGCCGTCTTCTAGTGCAATACCGAAAATGGCGATGAATCCGATGGAAGCAGGGATGCTTAGATAGAGGCCGGAAATTTTTAGGGCAATGATTCCCCCTGTAAGAGCCAAGGGAATATTGATGAGGATTATAAGGACTTCCTGAAAGGAATAGAAGATAGTGAAAAGAAGAAGCGCGACTAGAACTAGAGTAATAGGAGTGATGAGCGCCAATCGTCTGTTTGCTCTCTGTTGCAGTTCGAACTGCCCGCCCCATTTGAGAGTATATTCGGGAGGGAGCACAACATTTTCTTCAATTTCTTTCTGAGCTTCGTCCACAAATCGACCGATATCCCTTCCCCTGATGTTGCATTGAACTGTGATGAAGCGCTTATTGTGTTCCCGATTTATCAGACGGGGCCCGATAACCTCTCTAACTGAAGCGAGAAGCTTAAGAGGAACTTGACCTCCGCTGGGAAGATTAATTAGAAGATTCTCGATCTCTTCGATATCTTTTCTAAATTCAGGCTCGAACCTGAGAAAGATGTCGAATTTTTTCCGTCCTTCATAGACTTGGCCGACTGTGATCCCACCTACCGCGGCTTTGATTGTTTCTTGAATATCGTTGATATTCACTCCATAACGGGCGATTTTCTCTCTTATGAGAACAACCTGAATGTGGTTTTTCCCTGTAAACTGTTCGACCTGGACATCAGCCGCTCCGGCTATAGAAGAAATCACGTCTTTTATCTCTATGGATTTTTCCTTCAGTACGTCGAAATCCTCTCCATAGAATTTTATGGCTAATTGGGCTTTTACTCCTGTGATGAGTTCGTCCAGGTTGTGGGCAATTGGTTGGGTGATGTTGAGATTTATTCCCGGAAATTCCTCCAGACGGTGTTCAATCTCGTGGATGAGCTCATCTTTATCCTTGAAATATTTCCATTTCTGAATTGGATTGAGCTGAATAAGGCTCTCAGCATCATTGACAAAGTGAGCATGGCTTCCTATTTCTCCCCTTCCTATGCGCGTAAGAGTCCCTGTCACCTCAGGAATTTCCTTTAGTGCTTTTTCCACAGAATTGGCTAGAGTGATTGTTTCTTGAAGGCTGATGTTTGGATCAAAAATGGTTCTGAGATGGAGAGTTCCTTCTTCTAGAGCGGGGATGTATTCTCTTCCCAAAAATGGCAACAAAACAACTCCTATAATAAAAACAACTACAGTTATGAAGAATACTCTTTTTCGGTGTTTCTGACACAATAGGAAAAAAGGAAGATAGGCTTTTTTCGTGCTCCTTATCAGGAATGGTTCTTTTGTGGCTGTTTTCTTCCGTCTTAGAAAAAAGTGAGAAAGTGCAGGAGCCGAAATCAGCGCAAAGATCAGAGATCCAACCAGGGAAAAGGATATGGCATAGCCCATGGGTCTGAACATTATGCCCTCTACACCTGTAAGAGTAAAGATAGGAAGGAAAACTAAGATAATGATCATGATGGCAAAGAATAGAGGTCGGCCCACTTCTTCTCCTGCTCGGACGATTGCCTGAACTTTGCTTTCATGGGATATCTGCAGATGGCGGTGGGTATTTTCAACAAAAATGATGGCGGCGTCTGCGATAAGACCTATCCCTAAAGCCAGGCCTCCGAAGGACATCAGGTCTGCTGCCAGATTTATCCTCTGCATCATGATGAAAGCAAAAAGAATAGAGAAAGGTAAGGAAAAAACGGCTATTATGGCGGATGGAAAATCTCCCATGAAGAGGAAAAGAACAATAATAATAAGGATTATTCCGATTGCCAGGTTTGTGGAGACTGTTTGAAAGCATTTCTTGACTAAAGAGGCCTGGTTGTAGAAAGGCACTATCGTTACCCCAGGAGGAAGGGACTTGTTTACTTCAGAAATCCTCTCTTCTATGTCTTTAATGACTTTGGCAGTGTTGGAGCCGAAGAGTTTTAATACCATGCCAACGACTTTTTCCCCTTCTCCGTTGGATAATGCGGCTCCTCTTTTGATTGCTGGAAGTATTTGGACTGAACCCACATCTTTTAAATAGATAGGAGTCCCTTGAAAATTGGCGATAACGATATTTCTTAAGTCATCCAGAGTCTGAATGAGCCCTATACTCCGGACGATATATTCTTCTTTCCCCTTGGTGATGAAGCTCGCACCGATATTTTGGTTGTTTTTTTTGATTTTTTCTGTGACATCAGAAATTGTCAAGCTGTACTTGAGGAGTGAATTTGGATTGACCAGGACCTGAAATTGTTTGATATCTCCTCCGATACTCAAGACCTGGGATACTTCGGGTACAGATTTCAGTTCATATTTCACCAGCCAGTCCTGAATAGTCCTGAGTTCGAGAGGCGAATGACCCTCTCCTTCAAGGTAGTACAGATAAACTAACCCAAGGCCTGTCGCAATGGGCCCTAAGACAGGATTATGAGCTTGGGCAGGGATATGTTCTTTGACCTCAAGGAGGCGCTGAGAGACCAGCTGTCTGGCCCAGTAGATATCTGTATTATCCTCAAAATAAACATTGACTAAAGAAAGGGCAAAGGTGGAGAAGGAACGGATATTTTTTACACTGGGCAAGCCGAACATGGAAGATTCTATGGGATAGGATATGAGCCTCTCGATTTCCTCAGGTGCCATTCCTTCGGATTCTGTGTAGATCTGAACGAGAGGAGGAGAGGGATCTGGGAAGACATCTATGGGAAGTCTTTGGAAGGCGATAAAGCCCAAACCGGCTACTATTGCGGTTGCCAAAACTATGAAAAGCCGTTGTTTCAATGAGAAGGATATGATTCTGGAAATCATCTTGTCTGATTACTCCTTAGAAATCAAATTTTTCAATTAACCTGGACTATCCAGTTTAACCGGAATTATTCACGGATTTAATGAATAATTCTGGCTAATGGACATGTGAAAGACCAAAGGCTGCCTTGCCAAGCTCTGCTTTCAGAGTGAAGGCTCCTTTTATGACAAATTTTTCTCCTTCCTCTAGGCCTTTGGTTATGATTCTTTTGCCGCCTATTTTCTCACCTAATTCCACATGACACACAGCAAAAACATCTCCTTCCTCGAGAATAAAGACAATCTTTTCCCCGTCGATATTCTGAATGGCCTCTTCTGGAATGGCTAATATTTTATTCTCTGCTGCCCTATTTTCCACAATCCCCTGGATGTACATGTTAGGTTTGAGCAACCTTTCGCGATTTTGGACCTCTACTCTGATTTTGATTGTCCGGAGCTTTTCATCGATTATATCGCTGATATAAGTGATTTTTCCTGTGAATGCTTTTTCGGGATAGAGGGGAGATTTGATGGTGACTATACTTTTTCTGGTGATAAAGGGCAAGTCCTTCTCGTAGGCATCTAAAAGTGCCCATAGAATGCTGAGGTCTGAAACGGTGAAAAGGTTTTTATGGGGTTCGACATGTTCACCGACAATCACATCCCTGAAAATAGTTGTGCCCGATATCGGGGAAAGGATCGGGAGATTCGGATTGCATAGATCGCAGAGTTTTCCATCCGCTTTCATTGAAGCGCTTTTTTTAATAAGCTCCTCGGTTTGCTCATGATCCATCCCATAGGAATGAAGGATAGAGCCTAGACCTCCTGCTTCAGTGGAGAGCTTTTCAAATTCGGCTTCTCTTCTGAGATATTCTCTTTCCTCGATAGCCTTTTCTTTAAGTAGCATCTTGGCTCTCTGGTACTCTTTCCGGCTGAGGTTCAGTTTTGCAATGGTTTGTAAGTAGTTGGCTTGAGCTTCGGCAAATTCAGGTGAGTTGATCGTCACCAGAACCTGTTTCTTCCTTACTCTGTCCCCCAAATCTGTAGCTAGAGAGATGACTTTTCCTTGAACGAAGGAAGAGATGTTGGCGGTTTTGTTGAGGTTGAGAGCGAGAACCCCTGGGAGAGTATTTACTGAGGCAATGTCCTGTTTGGTCGCTGTGCCAACTACGATTCCCCACTCTTTCTGTTTTTTTGGAGGCAGATGGAGTTCCTGATGTTCATGTTCTTCGGGTTTGCTTTCTTCCGGTTCTAAAGATTCATGCTCGTGAGTTTCTGGTCCATGCTCATGTGAGGTGGATGCTATTTTCTTTTCCCCACCTCCACAAAATGCCAGGATTAGAGTCGAGATTAAAATAATATATTTTTTCATTTTATATCTCCCCCGGTTGCCTTCTCCAAAGCTGCCTTGTCGGCATTCCAGGCATAAAGAGATTCTTGGTAATCCTTTAAGATGCTGTAATAGGTTCTTTGGGAATCTAGATAATCGATCAACGAAATTTCACCTTGTTTATAACTTACCTCAGAAATTTTCAGGCTTTCTTCGGCCTGTTTCAGGAGGCCGGCGTGAAAAATTCTTATAGATTCCTCAGATAGCAGCAGCTGGTTCAGTTTTATTTTGACTTCGGTCGTTATCTCCATTTTTAGAGCCCTGAATTCTTCGTTTTGCTTCAAGCGTAGGCTTTCTGCTTCTGCGATTTCTTTGGATTTAAAATTCCAGAGAGGAATATCGAAAGAAATACCTATGCCTTTATTCTTGCCGTCCAATTCGTTATGGACGAACCCTGAAAGTGTAAAATCAGGAAATCTCTGCCATTTGACATAACTCAGGTTGCTTTGGGCATATTCGAGGTCTTTCTCTTTTGTTTTGACTAGGGGATGGGAAAGGAGGGTTTTATTCAAGAGAGTCTTTTCCACAATTGCCAGAGGTCTGTAGTCAAGCTCTCCTGATACAGAGAAGTCTTGAGGCAGTGAGTAACCTAAAAATTTGTTTAGGTTTTCTCTGGCCAGTCTTAATTCTGTCTGGATCTTATTCAACTCATTTTGGGCTTTCAGAGTCTCCACATAGAGCTTTATTGCCTCTAATTCTTTGACCTCTCCTAATTTCGCCCTTTTTTCGATGAGAGTGTGGATTTCTTTGATGGAGTCTAGGTTTTTTTGGGCGAAATCCTCTTTGTTTTTGAGCAGATGAATCTTGTAGAAGAGATTTTTTATCTCGAATATCACTTCAAGTTTTGAAAACTCGAAAAGATACTCTGCAGCCTGCCAGTCTTTTTCTTGCATCTGGATGCGATAATGCCTTTTTAGGGGATTTTCAAGCGGCTGACTCAAAGAGATTCCATCTGTGTTTCTTTCTACAGAGGTGTCAAAGAATTTTCCCTTTCCCTTTTGGAATTCTAATTCAGGGTTGAAGAGACGCTTTGAGGCCTGGTAGGCTGCCTTTTTGGCCTCCACTTCCCTCAATTTTGCTGAGATTAATGGATTGTTTTTTAAACCGAGGTTGATGATTTCAGGAAGATCGAATTCTTTTTTTTCGTTGGAAAGGGATGATATTGAAAGAATTCCGAGCAGTACGAGAGATAAAAATATCTTATTTTTCATCTGTATTTATATATTCTATCGCATTAATAGAATAATTTAAAATTAAATAGGATTAAAGTGGATATCAAGGATCACGGCTTTCTGTGCGCGCTGCGATCAATCGCTCAATAATGCCCACGTACTGCTTCATACGGACGGAGCGCTTCCTGGGGGGAACGGCTGTCTTGTGGGCGATAACCATATCCAGGGCGGGCAGCACCGTGATGTACTGGCCGTAAGCCCCGCTGGCTGTGTAGCCTCCCTTATAGGGCCCGATGGCCTTGGGACCGTCCCAAATCCACCACATGTAACCGTAGCCAAAGGTGCCTTTCCTGTAAGGCTCAGGATTCATTTTCTCTAGTGGAGTCTTGATTCGACTGATCTTATGAGCCCAAACTTGGGGGATGACCTGGCGACCGTTCCATTTCCCTTCGCGAAGCATGAGATACCCGATGCGGGCCATGTCACGGGTGGAGAGCCAGATGTGGTAGGCCGGAAAGCGTGATCGCTTGAGGTTGCCTGATTTTCGCTGGCGAAGACGGTCGAAATCCTGCATGTTTAAAGGCAAAGCCAAATCCCGCTCAAGGGTGTCATAGATAACCTGGCGGGTCAACATTTCAAAAATGGCGCCAGCGCAGTTAAAATCCCAGTTGTTGTAGAGAAAGTAATCGCCCGGCTGCTGCGAACCGCGCGATGGGGCATAGGCTGTGCTGTCTCCCGCGTTGGAAGCGGGGTGATATATTCCAGAACGGGCGGTGATCAGGTGGTCGATGGTGGCTTTCCGCTCCACCGGTAGCAGCCCCTCGATATCAGTGATGCCCAGTTCTTCTAGAGTAGTATTGAGACGGATCGTGCCGTCAATCACGTATTTTCCGTAGAGAATGGAGAGGATGCTCTTGCGGACCGATGCAAGATAACTCAGCTGTTTGAGGTCCCCGTATTCGAACAGGACTTTCCCCCCGACCACAACCATTAGGCCTGTAGTGTCCAGAGTTTTTACATACTCATGGACCTTCTTTAGTCCTTCGGCTGAATACCCGGCCGAAGAAGGATCCTTAATCCTTTCCCAGGTCTCACCAGGATAGACAAAAGAGACATCAGAAGAAACACTTTTCTTTTCTGTGACTTTGGACGAGGCTGCACTTCCAGAAAAGGCCAGCAGCAAGACTGACAGGACCACGATCACCGTTAGATGAGTCGAGAGCTTGCGAAAAAAAATCGCTGGTTTCGCTGAATTCATACCCGTTATCCTCCTTTCATATTAGGATAGAAAAGAACAATCATAACTTTTTTTGCTTCTCATTGACAACATTTATTAAATTTCAAAATATCACAGGGATTTCATTGGGGGGATAAGAAGCTCAATTCGGTGATTATGTTTATGATAAGGGATGGTGTCAGCAGAATTTTATTTATATCCGCCACCAGTAGGAGAATTTGATGAAGTAATAGCGGCCTTCACTCCTGAAAATTCCCGCATCGTCTTTTCCCTGGTTGTCATCGATACCTAGGTAAAAGACTGTTCCCGGTATGTACTCATAACTGAGGAGGATGCTGTTGTAGAGCTTTTTATGATAATCGTTATAGTCTGTGATAAGCCTAAAGGTTAAATAGCGGGAAAGCTGATAATTGATGCGCTGGCTGAGGATGTTTACCTCATATTCTTTTTCTCCGCCTTTTTCTTTGAAGAATTTATCTTTTTTAAGATTATAAAATAGACGAAGGTTTGTGAGAGGTTTCAGAGTCGCCATGATTCCACATGAAGTTTTATAACCCAAATAAGGATTTTCGTCATAATATATGCTGTCTCCAAACGAGAAAGAAAAATTACCACTCAGCCAGGAAAAAGGCTCTGACCTGAAAGTTGCTCGGAATGTTTTTTTATGAAAATTGATTCCTTCATATCTCTCTAGCTCAGAGGAAAAAGTGGTCCAGACGAGGGACTGCCTCCATCCGTTTACGAAACATGAGAATTGGATATCTTCATCGGTGAGAGTGTTGTCAAAATCATAGATTCTTCTGTATTCAAAGGAGGGACGGACGGAGATAATCCAGTCATTCTGAGGAAGGAAGGCATAACTGATGCGGGAATTAAAATGATGGATGTCTTTGCGGCGGAAAAAGCCAGAAGAAGCCTCAAAATCAGGGTGGATACTCCTCCAAGAAGCAGAGAATTGAAGGTGTCGAGCATTACGGCTCAGGCTGAAGTTCAGGGCAGGGACAAAATCGGTTTTCTCCTTTCCGAATCTGCTTAAAGAGCTCAATATTTGAAAGGAGAATCTGTAATAATTTTTGAACTTGAAATGACCGTCTATACCGGCAACCCTGTTGTAATTGTTCGTAAGGGATTTCCAGGAATATCCCATTTCTTTATCTGTCACAATAAAGCCGATGTGGGATTCTGGAAAGAGGTCTCTTTTAAGACGGAAAACATTGATCATGGATCTATATGGATTATCCACGTCATCATCCACATCTTCCTCTTCCGAATAGCTTGGGATATCGATATTAGGGGGATTAATATCATAGGCGCTTAAGAAGCCGATGGTCGTCTTTCCCACCTTGCCGGAAAGCTTGACTCCCCACTGGGGGTCGACGATTTTTCGTGTGTAAACGAGCTCGAAGGGAGTATCATAAAAATCCTTTCCCTCTAGGAAGAAAGGTCTCTTTTCAGGATAATAGAGGGCATATCTCTGGTTGACATCGTTCTGGGGCATGTCAGCCTCTATCTGACTGAAATCGGGATTGTAAGTGATATCTGCTGTTAGGTCAGAGGTGATCCCGTACTTGAGGTTAATGCCTGCTTCAGGGTCGAGTTTTTCATCATCCTGTTTCAGACCTGTGAACACTGGCATCATTTCAAAATTTTTGCCCTTGTCAATAATCCCGTCTATTTCTAGTGTTCCGGTTTGGACCAAGAAACCGTTGATATCGCGCGAACGGGGATACCAGTAAATTTCCTCGTTTTTTCTCCTGATTGTTCTCATTATTTGGAGTCCCCAAGCCTGGGAGCGGGTGTTGGGGAATCTTATGCTTTTAAAGGGGATGGCCATTTCAACAGTATAGCCTGAATCATCTTTGTGGGCGTTGGAGAGAAAAAATGTATCCCAGTTCCTGTCGAATCCAAAAAATCCACCGCCGCCTCTCCCACGGCCTCTTCGCCGCGTTTCTGTATAGATACCGTCAGCCTGTACGCCGCAGGGATTGACCTGGAAGACAAAGGCCCTTTTTTTATCGTTAAAGCTATCGAGGTAAATTGTCACTTCATCATCACCATAGATTTCATCTCTTTTAGTGAGACTAGCTCTGATGGCTTTCGGATTGGAATCGAAGCAGTACACAGCAATATAGAGATTTTTTTTGTCATATCCAATATAAGCCACTGTTTTTTCAGAAGGCGATGCCCCTTCTTGAGGTTCGTATTGAGTGAAGGTATCCAGTATCGCTCCTTTCTCCCAGAGTGGGTTTTCCAGTTTGCCGTCGATTTTGGGGGAAGTTGGGAATTCTGGAACTTTGACATAGTAATTGTCTTTGTTTACGTCGGAAAAACAGAAAAGGGAGAAGATGGAGAGAAAGAGAAAAATAGGCACTGTGTACTTAGTCAGCGTTTTCATTTATAAACGTTCTATATTGGAGTTCTTTAAAGTTTCTTTTCTTTCTGTATTTTCATCTCGCTGAAATTTCTGAGAATTTGATATTTTTTTCTTCGAGTGTTACTCCCAGAGATCTATCGAGACGAGCTAAGGATAGATTGTAGTCGATAACAGCCCTGAGTTCCTGGGTCTGCTGGGTAGCGAGGTCTCTTTGAAATTGAAGGACAATGTAGTTTGTGGAGAGTCCCACTTTGAGCCTTTCCTCTTCAGCTTCCAATTTTCTCTGAGCCAGCTCCCGAGCCACTGTGCGAGCCTGTACACGTTGGTAATCAGTCTGAACCGCTCTTACTGCTTTCTTGATTTCAAGGAATATCTGCTGCTCCTGATTTTCCAGTTGGAGCTTTGCCTGTTCCAGGTTGACTCTTGCCTGGGCATAGTTCGCACGGGAAAAGAATGTATTAAACGGTATGGTAAGGGTTAGTCCGATGGTCCAATTCTTGTATTTAAAGCCAAATGTGTCGTTTAATGCATCAGATGCTCCACCAGGGAGTGTGCCGATCGGGTCCCCGAAAGGATTATGGGGATCAAAGAGGATTTGAGTCCCTGAGACCCCTGGGCTCCAGTAGGACGCGTTCAGACTTAAATCCGGGAGGAGTTGATTTTTGGCATAGCCCAGGTTTATCTCCGAATTTTTCAGCCCTATCCTTGTTGACTGTAAATCAGGTCTGTTGTTCATGGCAGTGAGGATTGCCTCATCGAAAGTCACCTCTTTTTTCTCATAGGCAGGCTTGTCTGTAGGGACAATTTTTAAAAGATTTGCCTCTTCTCCTGCCTCAGCAGCGAGGTTGATGATTGTTTTCAGGGTGTCCTCGTTGTTCTTCGCAGCGGCTTCAGCGTCCAGAATATCTGCTTGTCGGGATGCCACTTCAGACTGAGCACTCAGGATTTCGATCGGAGCCATTGTCCCTATTTCTACGGATTTCCGGTTCCTTTCCAGAAAGTCCTGGGCTAATTTCAAGGATTGTCTCTGGACTTCGAGGTTTTCAATGCTGTGAACAAGATTCCAGTAAGCCTCTTCCACACTGTAGACAGTGTTCTGGAGTGCCTCTTTGAAACTTATTTCTGAAATGTTCCTGTTATTCTGGGCGATGATGATCTCTCTGCGGCTCGTTTTAAAGCCGAAATTCTTAAGGAGGGGCTGGTTAAAGTTAAATCTTAAAGTGGTGCTGTAGCGGGGATTGATTGATGTTAACCTCTGGTTGGTGTCGAATTTCGAGCCGGAAAGTATGACAGAGAAGTTGCCTCCGGTAGGGATGCTCTGAGTGAGAGTGGCATTATAGCTGCGGCTTTCTGTTATTGTTGCGTCTGCGGACTCAAGCCAAGAGTATGAAGCCTGATTTCGATTGCTTGTGCCGTAGTTTAAGCTTAGACTCGGCATAAATTTTTCTTTAGCGAGCGAGACCGAAATATCGGCAAGTTCCGGCCTTAATACCTCGACAGCGACACCGAGGTTATTCTCCACAGCCTTTGCGATGCATTCTTCAAGACTAAGAGAAAGATTTTTTTCTTTCTGCTGGGTTTGAGCAAACATTGCCGTGAAAAAAATCACTACAACTAATAATCCGATTGTTCGCTTCATTTTTCTTTCCTCCTTGATTCTAATCTATTTTTTTTGCTATTCATATTAATCAGATCCGCCATTCTCCTTATTTTTTTACTCGTATCTTAAGGCCTCAATAGGGTCCAGTTTGGAAGCCTTACGGGCAGGGTAGAAGCCAAAAAAGACTCCTACAGAGCCAGAAAAGAGAAAAGCCAAAGCGATGGCGCCCAGAGAGATAAGAGTTTGCCAGCCTGCAAAATGAGATATCAATCGGGAAGCGACAACACCCACACCAATTCCTATGAGGCCTCCTAGTATGCTCAATACAATAGCCTCTGTCAGGAATTGGTAAAGGACATCCTTCTCCCGAGCGCCGACCGACATTCTTATCCCGATTTCTCTGATTCGCTCTGTCACTGAGACAAGCATGATGTTCATGATGCCTATCCCTCCCACAAGGAGGGAGACAGAAGCGATGCCTCCAAGAAGAATGGTCAGTATTTTTGTCGATTCTGCTGCCCCTTCTGCAATTTCCTCCATGTTTCTCACATTAAAATCATCTTCTGCTCCTGGAGCAATCTTATGTCTGATCCGGAGAATTTCTTCGATTTGCTCTTGAGCTTCGGCGGACCTGGCTGCAGATACGGCTGAGACATCGATGGACTGGATGTGGATGATTCCGAGGAGCCTCCTTTGGGCAGTAGTATAAGGGATAACGATCATGTCATCCCTATTAAACCATCCGCCTGATTCGCCCAATGATTTTAGGGTCCCGAGCACCCTGAAGGGAATTTTCTTGATCCTTATTATTTGCCCGATGGGATCTTGGTATTCGAAAAGATTTTCTCTGACTTCACTTCCTAGAACGCAGACCTTTGCTCCAGCCTTGGCCATGTTTTCATCAAAGAAAATCCCATCTTCTACCTCCCAGTTTCTGATTTCAGGATATTTCGCGCCAGCTCCCTGGATGGACGTATTCCAATTCTTATTTCCGTAGACTACCTGTGCGCGTCCTGAAACAGAAGGAGAGACATATTGAACGGCGTCACATTTCTCTTCAATAGCTTTGGCATCAGCGGGCATAAGATTGGTATAAGTTCCTCCACCACCATGGATGCCGCGGAAGGAACGGCTGCCAGGTCGCACAAAGAGCAGGTTGGTCCCCATTGACTCGAAGCGTTCTTCAACTGCGCGCTTGGCGCCTTGTCCGATGCTGACCATGGCGATTACAGCCCCAACGCCAATAATAATACCCAAGGCTGTTAGAAAAGAGCGCATTTTATTACGGCCCAAAGCTCTGAGAGAGACTCGAATAGTTCTCATTATGTTCATTTTTTTACACCCTTTCTTCCTTTACGATTTGTGCATCTCTGAGATATATTGTTCTGCGGGCAACCTGGGCTATTTCCGGGTCGTGTGTGACCAGGCTAATCGTGATGTTTTTTTCCTTATTGAGCTTTTTAAAAATCTCAATGATTTCTTTCCCTGTTTTTGTATCCAAATTTCCAGTCGGTTCATCTGCTAGGAGTAATGAGGGATTGTTCACAAGAGACCGGGCTATGGCTACTCTTTGCTGCTCTCCTCCAGAGAGCTGGTTTGTCCGGTGGAGTTCCCTTCCTTCAAGACCCACGACCGAAAGAGCTTGATAAGCCAGATCCTTTGCGTCCTTTCTTAGAGTCTTTGAATAGAGGAGTGGAAGTTCTGTGTTCTCTAAAGCTGTTGTACGGGCAAGGAGGTTGAAAGTCTGGAAGACAAACCCTATTTTTTTATTCCGGATACGGGCCAGCTTATTTTTATCCAGTTTGGAGACGAGTTCTCCTTCAAGGATATATTTTCCTTCAGTCGGTCTGTCCAGACACCCTATAATGTTCATCAGGGTTGATTTGCCAGACCCTGAAGGACCCATGATCGCCATGAGATCGCCTTCTTTGATAGTGCAGGATACATCATTCAGAGCTCTGACCCGGGTTTCTCCCACTTCATAGATTTTCATTAAATTTGCTAGTTGAATAAGATTGTTGTTTTCGCCCATTTTCTTTTTTCCTAATAATATTTGGTTTTATTTTCTAAGGAGGGAATAGTTTTAACGCCTCCGCATGAACATCATATTGCCTCTCATGGAACTCGATCTTCTTTCGCTTCCTGATGCCTCTCCAGTGATGACTTCCTCCCCTTCCTTGAGGTTTCCCCCTTTGACTTCTGTAAAGGTGTTATCAGTGACCCCTGCTCTGATAAATATCAGTTTGAGTTTTCCGTTTTCATCTTCTACCCAGACTCGGGAGACCTGTCTCATCTGTCTCCCCTGCATACCAAATCCTCTCCCGTGAGAGGTTTGTTGTCCTGATCCAGGCCTTTGCGCATTTTGCCTTCCAGGATCTCTTTCTGGACGAGAAGCCCTGTCCTGTCTTGAGCCCCCCATTCTGGCCATCATTTCCTGTCTCATGTTTTCCATTAATTCCCTCATTTCTTCAGGTGATAAATCAGGATTGAATCTGAGGGCAGAATTCGGGACCCGCAAGACATTTTTTGCTTCTCCGGTCACGACTGAAACTGTAGCGGTCATTCCAGGTCTGAGCTTCATCTCAGGATTATCCACTTCAACGATAGTGGGATAAGTGACAACGTTTTGGACGATTTCAGCAGAATAGCGGACCTGGCTTACAATTCCTATGAAATTTTCATTAGGATAAGCATCTACTGTGAACTTCACTTTCTGTCCTTCTTTTATTCTGCCAATGTCGGCTTCATCCACACTGCATTCCATCTGCATCTTGCTCAAGTCATTGGCAATCTGGAAAAGAACCGGAGCTTGAAAACTGGCCGCCACCGTCTGTCCGATATTGACTTTTCTATCGATAACAACCCCGTCAATGGGTGATTTGATGACAGTGTAAGTCAGATCGACTTGGCTCGAGTCGAGTTGAGAGTCCGCTTGCTCTAGCCTTGATTCTGCCGAGCTGATATCAGCCTTGGCACTGTAATACTGTGTCTCGACCGCTTCTTTTTCTTCAAAGGAGATCAAGTTTTTTTCGAAAAGACTCTTAGCCCGGTCAAGTTTTTTCTCCACATTTTCAAAAGTGATATTGGCTTTATCAAGAGAGGCCTTGGAACTTCTGTAGTTGGCCTCGTTCTGTTTTACTCTGGTTCTGAATTGAGATTGGTCCAGTTCAGCGATAACCTGTCCTTCCTTGACTTTTGAGTTAAAATCCACATAGAGCTTATTAATTATTCCTGAGACCTGACTTCCCACGTCAACGACTGTTACCGGGTTCAAAGTTCCTGTTGTAACAACCAGGGCTTCGATATCCCCTTTATCAATCGCCTCTTTTTTATATTGCATGCCTTTGTTATTGTCTCGATTGAATAAGGTAAAGCCCATAACAATGCCTACAATGACAACAAGAATTATGACGCCGATGATGACTTTCTTTTTCATCTTCTCCCTCCTTTACCCTTACTGTGTTTATTTGAGCGCTTTTTTCTTTCTTCCATCTCTTTTTTCCTTTGGGAGACGTATTTTTCGATCATGGCTTCGAACTTCAGTTTCTGTTCATTGGTGAGGACACTTTTTATTTCTTCTCTAAGCTGAGTTCTCATGGTCTTGAAGCGTTCGTCGATTTGACTCCTCAGGGTTCTAAACCTTTCCTCGTTGTTCTTGAATATCTCTCTTATCTGCTCCTGCTGTTCTGAAGTGAGGTTCAATTCTTGAGCCATCATATTCAAGGTAGGGAAGTGAATAGAGCTTCTTTTTTTTCTTGTTCTTTCTGTTTTTTTTGTAAGGACGTACTTGTCTAGAAGAATACCTCCTGCTACTCCCGCAGTAAAGACTATGATAAGGGAAAAAACAATCCAGAATTTATAGTGGTTTTTCATGGGAAATATCTCCTTTCGCCGTTTCTCTCTTCCATGGCGGTGAAGATGAGCATCATGTTTCTATTCTCAATGCTTTCTGCTTCTAACAATGTTCTTGTTTCCGGAAAAGGATTGAGGTCACGAAGCAGAAGAACTCCTGACTCACTGAGCTCTTCTTTTTCAGTGGGACTAAGGAAGATGATAGTGGCGACAAGTACTATAACGATAAGCAATGATAGGGGAATCGCTCTGAGGGTCCAGCGCTTCCATAGTGACCATGGCTCATATTCTTTTTGTTCTTTAAGCCTGGACTGCAGCCGTTCCCAGAAATAAGGCTTGGGTTCTAAGTAGTCCTTCTCTTTTAAGGCACGGCGGATAGCTTGATATTGCTCCTTTTTGGTTTGACAGCGGAGACACCGGTCGAGATGCTTTTTGAAACTTTGTGCCTCTTCATTTCTTAAATGTCCATCAAAGGATTTGAGGAGAATTTTTTCAGCCTTTTTACAATTCATGGCTTTCCTCCTTTCTGGATTAAGAAAAATCCTACTTTCTT
>CAZSPM010000004.1:0-18299 GCA_964608785.1 uncultured Eubacteriales bacterium | reverse complement strand
ATATCCTCCGCGAGGTCAATCCGATTCTATTGTCAAAGTGTAGTGTATAAAATTAAGGGAAAATTCAGGTAAATTAACTTCTAATTACTCTTCAAGTTATAAAACTTATGAAAGCCTGACCCCAAAGCAAGTCTGACCCCATTGTCTATTGTCTATTGACAGAGATAGATACAGGTGATATGTATTACATCTCAATTCCCATCTGGTAAAAACATCGGTAAATACTGCTTTAAAAGAGGTATGTTATGACTCAAAAAAATTATGAAAATATAATTTTTGAGATCAAAGACAATAGAGCTTTCTTAACTATCAACCGTCCCCCCATGAACATCTTGAATATTGCTACCATGGAGGAAATGAATGATGTCTTGACTACTCTAAGGGGCAATAAAGATATCAAAGTCCTGGTTATATCCAGCACTGGAGAAAAGGCGTTTTCAGCTGGAGTTGATGTCACTGACCACACAGAAGACAAAGCAGAAAAAATGCTTCAAGTCTTCCACGATATCTTTCGCAATATGTCAAAACTGGATCAGGTTACTGTTGCGGCATTAAAAGGTTTAACCTTGGGCGGAGGATGCGAAATTGCCATTTTTTGCGATCTGGCAATAGCGGCTGATAATTTAAAAATCGGACAGCCCGAGATAAAACTCTCTTCCATGGCTCCTGTTGCTCTCTTGATACTTCCCCGCCTGATAGGATTAAAAAAGACTTCTGAGCTCCTCTTAACGGGAAAAATAATTGAAGCTGCTGAAGCCGAACAAATTGGCCTGATAAACAAAGCTGCACCCCTTGCCAGTTTTGATTCAGACCTAGAAAGTTTCGTCCAGCCTTTCACAGAATTGAGTCTTATCGGACTGAAATTCTCAAAGAAAGGGATCCATCTGGGTCTGGAGTCAAGCTTTCTGGAGGGATTAGAGAAAATCGAGAAGATTTATCTTAACGAATTAATGGTCTCTGAAGACTCTCATGAAGGATTGAAAGCCTTTATGGAGAAAAGAAAGCCTCTTTGGAAAAACAGATAAAGGAAAAAGGAGGAACAATGAAAGCAGCCGTATTTTATGAGCCCAATCAGCCTTTGAAAATCGAAGAGGTTGAAACTCCCAAAATAGGGCCCCACGAAATTCTGGTTAAGATCGCCGCTTGCGGGGTCTGCAATACTGACTTGCATTATATAGACCATGGTGTTCCTACTTTTAAAAAGCCGCCCATGATCCTAGGACACGAGCCTTCTGGCATTGTTGAGGAAGCGGGCGCTGATGTGAAAAACTTCAAAGCCGGTGACCGAGTACTCATCCCTCCTGTCTTTTCTTGCGGCTACTGTGATAACTGCCGCCTGGGCCGGGAAAACATCTGCTTTAACATGGTCATGCTAGGAAACCACATCGATGGCGCATTTGCTGAATATACAAAAGCCCCCGCCAAAGATTGCCAGCACCTCCCTGAAGAGCTTCCTATTCAAGAATCCAGTATCATAGCCGATGCCATCTCCACGCCCTATCATGCTGTCAAAAACAGAGCCCAGGTCAAACCCGGAGATTCAGTCGTCGTCTTTGGCTGCGGTGGAGTCGGGATAAATGTGGTTCAAGTAGCGGCAGCTGCCGGAGGTTCTGTCATTGCGGTGGATATTGTGGATAAAAAACTGGAAATTGCAAAAAAACTGGGAGCCCAGCATACAATTAATCCAACCGATAAAGAGGATAAGGCGCTTCTCAAGGAAATACGAGCGCTGACCGGAGGAGGAGCCGATATTTCAATCGAAGCCATAGGCAATCCAAAGACAATCGAACTTGCTTCGAGCTGTGTTAAAGCAGGGGGCCTTCACTGTCAAGTGGGATACACTCACCTCAACGTGTCCATCAATGCGGGAAGGTTGATGTTCCGAGAAATAGAAATCAAAGGTTCCTTAGGGTGCCGGCCAGTGGACTATCCAAAGATCATAGAGATGGTCAAAACAGGAAAGATACAGCTTGAACCTGTTGTTACCAATAAATTCAAACTTGAAGAAATTGAGCAGGCTCTTAATTCAATGAGAAAGGGTGAAACCCTGAGGTCGATCATCGTATTTTGATTCAGATTATTCTGCTAGACTTTTATTCAATCCTAGAATTTTTGGTGCAAAATAGAGGCAGGAAAACTGCCTCCTCTTCGCTGATTAGCCTTAAATAAATATAAAATCACCCTGTAAATCACCTCTAGAGGTTATTTACTTGTTTCTTCAATTCGAGTGAAACTATGTATGCGGGTCTGGTAAAAGTCTATATAAGTCAGGCATAACGGATGATATACACATGAATCATAAGAGGGCGATGAGCGAAATAATATTGACTTCAAATTTTTCTCGTGATAGAAAAAAAGAAAAGATGGACGGTTCTATTTTTCAGAAAAAAAATGAACCATTCCATTTGATAAACAAAAAAGGAGAAAAAAAGACAGGAAGTCATTATAGCTAAAAAAATCTTAACTGAAGCTAAGAACTCCCATGGCATCTAAAACTAAGGAAAAAAAACTTCTCAGCCTTGTCTATAACGATGAGTTAACGAATCTCTTTAACCGTCGCTATCTGAAGGAAGTGATTCCAGGATATCTTACCCAAGCTGAAAAGGAGGGATTTCTCATCGCCTGCTACATGATCGACATGGATTATTTCAAAGACATCAACGATACATACGGACACGACATAGGCGACAAAGCGTTGATTCACTTCTCAAAAATTCTATCGGAAAATGTCAAGGGGCAAGGAATTGCGATTCGCTATGCGGGTGATGAGTTTGTTCTTATCCTATCAAAAGTTGAACAACAGAAGGTCATGGAAATTGGTACAAACATTATAAAGAATGTAAAAGAGTTTCCTCTAAAGTTTGACGGTAACGAATTAACGCTGGCTTGCAGTATAGGAATTTCTATGTTCCCAAGAGACAGCAAAGAATGGGAGGCTCTTTTTAAAAGAGCAGACGAAGCTCTCTATACAGCAAAGAGGCAGGGCAAAGGTCGAGTGATAATAGTTCCTGAGTCTGGAAGACTTCTCACACCATTTAAACTCGATTCCATCCTTGTATCTCCTTATGTCGTCGGCAGGGATGACATAATTAAATTCCTGGACAAGCACCTTTCCGGGAAGGGAAATCCTTCAGAGTTTCCAGTTATCATAGGGGGAGATGGAACAGGAAAGACAAGACTCACGGAGTATGCCAAAGAAACTGCTAAAAAGAAGCTTGCTTTTTCTCTGCTCGCAAAAGGATTTCCACTTTGGCAGTCAGAGAGTTACGGAGCAGTATTCGCGGCTCTGGGAGGTCTCTTCGAAGAACAGCCTTCTATCTCTGACCAAGTATTTTCCAAGCTTGACGACAATTACAAGCAGATTCTCAAGCCACGCCTGTATCCATGGGACATGAAAGAGTTAGAAACACCTGAGGAGGCTGCCGAGCCTGATAGCCTGGCTCTTTTTGAGGCCTTAACCCAGACTTTCATTATTCTTCGCGAAATGGGTGATGGAGTTGTCCTGCTTGATGGAGCGGATCAAATCGATTCTCCCTCATTGCAGTTCTTCGATTCTCAGTTCAGCCAAAAGAATGGGAATAACCTTTACTTTGTCTCATCGATTAACAGTCCAGACGTGACCGCTGGCGATGAAAAACTCCTACTTCTTCTCGAATCGATGTCAGAGGTGGCAACCAATGCCAAAGTCCAAAAATACCAGCTTGAACCTTTGAACCTTGAAGATATTCAAGAGCTCGTCGGAAAGCTTTTTGATGGGAAATCACTCTCCTCTGAATCGGCTGAAGCTCTTTTGCAAAACTCTAATGGCAATCCACGCTTTATCGTGGAAGCCCTCTCCTACCTTCTTTTAAACAGCAAGATTGCAGCCTATGGAGAGGAATGGGATCTTTCCCCTGTTAAGCCTGAAGATATACCCAGAAGCCTTAGTAACATGGTTAAAGAGAGGCTTTTGCGAATGGATAAGGAAGAGATAAACGTTCTCAAGCTGGCCTCGATTCTGGGAGAAAAGATCAATCCAAGGCAACTTGCAGAAATATCAGAGCTCAAATTGCAGCATGTGTTGAAGCATCTCAACAATGCACGAAGAGTCCTGCTGATTGAGGAAACTCCTAATCCCAATGAGTTCATTTTCAGCCACCGGGTGGATCGTTCTGTATTTTATTCACTCATGAGTGAAGAGGAACTCCACCGCTATCATGCTCTAGCAGCAGAGATAGAAAGGAAATACGCTGCTGGCTCCCTCGAAAGGGTCGTGGGCAAGTTAGCCTATCATTTTCAAAACGCGGGCATCCTAGACAAGGCCGCAGAGATGTTTTCTTCTCTGAAAAGTCACATGAATGCCGTGGCCATCTCAAAAGGCCTCAGAAAGACTCTGCAAAAAAGAATAATCACGACTTCAATGGCCAAAGAGTCTCCGCTTGATGAAGACGATCTCTCCAATGCCATCGAGATACTGAGAGCATTCAGGGCTGCATTGCAAAACCTGCGACTCTATCCGAAAGAGCACAGAAATGTCATAGATTCAATAGGGCGTTTTATGGAACTTGTGGAACCATTTCTGACTTACAAGACAGAGGCGCTTTCATTCTCTATGACACCAGAAGCAACACTTTTTAACGGACAGCCAGCACCCCCCAAACAACTTGACCGACGGTTAACCGAAGAGCTGTATTCAACCCTGAATAATTATGGACTGCAAGGAATGCTGTTCCTGCGAGGATTAACCAAGGAGGAAGCCGTTCGATTCTTTGAGGCATTCCAAAGACCTTCTGAAGAGGTGGCCAGTCAATGGGATATACTGGTAGATCAGCTTAAATTATCACACATCCTTCCCGATAGAAAAATATTTGTGGCCGTAGGGGAACGAAAAATAGTTCTCGACGATAAGGAGCTCCTTGTGCAGACTCCTGGAAGAGAAGCTGCACCCGCCCCCGAACAAGCTGCAGCAGATGTTTCACCGATGTCCGATGAACAATTAGAGCAACTAAAGGATATAGTCGTCCAGTTTAGGAAGGAAAAAGAAGAGCTGCTCTCTGCTCTTAGGTCAGGAGATATCTCCAAACAAGAACTCCACGAGCTTGCAGATCTTCTGAAAAAGACAGACATATCTAAGATAGAGAAATCTGTGATGGAGGCTACAAGAGTTCCCTCAATTGCTACGGTAGCTACCTCTCAGAAGGATAGATACGCTGATGTTGAACCTGATTTAGAGATTATTAAAGAGGCAGAGCAAGATATCACTCTGGCCTTTGAAGACCTCAACTCTCAAGATGCAACCATCCGTGCTAAAGCGGCAGCATGGCTGACTAAACAAGAGCCTCCAAAGCTTGCTGAGTTTGGAATGAAGGTAATCACTTCTGATATGCCTCTCAAAACACGGCGGCTCGCAGCTAGCATTATCAATAAGGCCGGTAACAATGTAGTAGAAGCGCTTCTGGGCAAAATAGATAAAGAAGCTCCTCTTGTTCCACTTCTCAAAATGATTGAGGTAGCCGATATTTTTACCGGCAATCCAAAGTTGATCCATGTTATGCGCGATATCATTCTAACAGGGCCATCAGAAGTAATTCCTGCCGCATCAGACATATTGGAAAATATTCCTGGAACAGAGGTCAATCCGATTATCCTCGAACTATTCTACCAAGCCGAGGGAAAATTTGAACTCGACATGCTTAATCTATTTGCTAAGCGTAGAATTATTGAGGCTGTCCCCGTGCTTTTAGAGATTATAAAACCAAAAAAGATCTGGGAGAAAGAAAATAGAATTCCTCTACAAGCACAGGTATGCAGAACTTTGGGTCTAATCGGATCCTCTCATGCTGCAGAGGGTCTCATTGGCGTGGCTATACTACCCAAGCCTTGGACCCTTCAAAAATCTAAGCCCACGTCTGTGAGAGCAGCCGCCACTTGGGCTCTTGTGCAATTGTCAAAAACCGGGGATATTAATAAGGCTCTCGACCGCCTGAAGAAAGATAAATCTCCTCTTATCAGAAAGGCAACAAGGTCGTAAAGAGAGCCTAAAGGGGGTCAGGTCTTGTTTTTTGCCTTTTTAATATCCGTAGCGTAGCGTCCTTCTATGCCCTTCTCTTTTCGCTAAAAAAAGGTTAAAAAACAAGACCTGACCCCTAAGTCTAATAAACTCCGAGGTCGCGGCCATAGACGACTTTCCCTTTGTATATCTCATGAATTTCATCTAACAATTCTTTTTCTGTTGTTCCGCTATGTAACTGATGATAGAGAATAAGAAGACCAGGCTTTGCTTTCTTAGCAATCTCTGCCAGCTCCCGTGAAGATGTATGAGAACTGGCATGATATTTCTTCCATTCGGGCTTTTTCCTTCTAAACCATGCTTCCGCATAGACCTCATGAATCAGAACATCACACCCCATAGCGTTTTCTATGATTGTATCGGTCGGCACAGTATCTCCCGAGATTACGATTATCCTATCGGGCGTCTCAAACCGAAAGCCATAGGCATACTTCCATGACCCATGTTGCACTGGAAAAGATTTCACCCTGACATTCTCATCTTCGTAAATGATTCCAGAAACGATCTCATGTGCGTTGACTTTATAGCCTTCGGTATTTATGGGCTGCAGGCCTTCAATCCGCACTTTGATGTCTTCCTCATAGGCCTTTAAGATATGTTCACTCATCGAACGGATTCCAGGGGGACCATAAACCTTGAGGGGCTCTTCTCTTCCCTCGACCCAAGGTGTAAAGATAAGGTCAGGATATCCTGCTGTATGGTCGGAATGGAGATGCGTTATGAAAGCGATTTTAAGATTACTCAGCTTCAATCCCTCCACCCCAGACTGATAGGCTGCGGTGGCTCGCCGAACGATCCCTGGACCGCAGTCGATGATATAGGGAATTCCATCGACTATGACAGCAATAGCTGACCCTGAGCGGTCAGGCTCAGCATTGGGTGTCCCTGTTCCGAGGAGCACAATTTGAGTCCTCTTCTGGGTACCTTCACCAATAGAGGTTTCGCCAACATCTTCCTCTGTAGGGGAGGTTTTCGAACTACACATGACTAAAAGTAAAATGATTATCATATTTAAAATACAAAGTTTTTTCATAATGTTTCTCCAATACAATTGCCTTTCTTTCATTCTGCATAATTCACTTGAATATATCCATAAAATTATTATCCCCTAATTTTACACGTAGCCCCTATCACCTTTTTCCCAAAAATAATTCAATATTTTGGATAAAAGTCCATTTATTTGAATCATATATAATTTTGGGAGGTTCCTCATTCTTCTCTAACTTGTTTTATTTTAATGATATAAAAAATATATTAGATTTGGTATATATCTTGCTATGTATTTCTATAGTTGACATATATAATCATGTATATTTTACTATATATAAAATACGCTCATAAATTGATGAGCGCCATTTTTATAAAATAAACAAAACAAGGGATTAAGAAAAAACAAAAACTTTTCCAAAAAAAGGGGGAAAGGCTAAACCTTCAAAACAAATGAATAGAGAAAACAACAGACAATTCTCGAATTTCAATATTTTTACTGATTTAACTATTCAGTCATCAAAGAAAGGAGGTGTAATTCAGGAAAAAGCGAACAATCTAAAATTTCATTGGGGAAAGAATATCTTTCTGAGGAAACGGAATTAAAACCATTTTCAAAAGGAGGCAATTAATGAGCATGGCAAAACGCCTTAAAAAATTTCTCATCTGTTTGACCCTCCTCGTCACAGCGTACTTTTTTATGAATGGAAATGTTTTCGCCCAAACAACACGGGCAACTTTAGAAGGAATGGTCACTGACAAGGAAGGCGCTGCCTTACCAGGATCAGAAGCAATTGTAAGGAATATGGAGACGGGTTATGTTCATACGACAATCACTCGAACCGATGGAACATATATTATCTCAGGAATTCAGCCTGGAGTGTATGAAGTCGAAATCAAGCTTACTGGGTTTAAAACTCAGATAAGGCGCGGAATGACATTTGCTGTTGGAGCAAAATTAAAAATTGATTTCACTCTCGAGCCGGCAACCGTTGATGAAGAAATTACGGTTGTTGGAGAAGCTCCTATGGTTGAGGTCACTAAATCAGAAATAAGTAGTGTCGTAGATCGCCAAAAAATTGAGGACCTTCCCCTTTTAAATCGGGATTTTAATGACTTGGCTATTTTAAAAGCAGGGGTTATAGGAGGTCGATCAAATGCTATGCCAACAGGAATGGGAGAGCTAATGATTGATGGGATGTCCAATGAAAATATAATACAGAATGGCCTGAGATTGGCTGTTCCAGCTGATGCTATTCAAGAATTCAGGGTGATGACAAACCAAGTGGAGGCAGAATACGGAAATTCAAGCGGAATGATAAGGACTGCTATAACCCGTTCAGGAACAAATGAGTTTAGAGGAAGAGTTAATTACTTCTACCGTAATGAGCTTTTTGATACTCCCAATTATTTTGTTAACCACGACAAATATAAAGGAGAAGAGCTGCCCAAAGACGAGTGGGAAAAAGCGGACTATAAGCACCACAACGTTGCCGGTTTTATTGGGGGGCCTATTAAAAAAGATAAAGCCCATTTCTTCCTCGCATATGATGGCCGCTTCCGCACAACATATGAGACTATTACTTCACCCTTAGTTCCCCGGGAAACTATTGATGTCACTGAGAGAACCAATCAGATTCTGCTTAAGCTCAATTACCAACTGAGTGAAAAGCATCTCCTCTCTTGTCGTTTTAATCTAGATCGCCCCGTACAAGACAATCTCGGCGTTGGCGGATTAAATACAAAAGAAAGGGCTTTTAAATGGGTAGGTAACAACTTTGAAATTCAGTTAAATTGGACTTTTTTCCCATCAGATAAATCTATGAATGAGCTTCGACTGCTCTATGTTGTAGATGACGCTGACTTTGATCCCCTACCTGAATTTGCTGATAAATATACGATTAACCGGCCTTCAGGAAATTTCGGCAAGGCAGCAAATTTCGCACAGTACAACTTTGCGGATAGATATCAAATTGTTGATAATTTCTCTCTTTTCTTTGGAGCACATACTCTAAAAACAGGTTTTGATTTCATGTATGTC
This sequence comes from uncultured Eubacteriales bacterium, assembly GCA_964608785.1. GTDB lineage: Bacteria > Acidobacteriota > Aminicenantia > Aminicenantales > Aminicenantaceae. The sequence goes on along the minus strand of CAZSPM010000004.1, from coordinate 9,222 downwards.
CCCTCTGGTGTCACTGTTTTCGATCTTTTCATTCCTGGCGTTTATACCTTTGCAACAGACGCTCCCTTCAATGCTGATGATCCTGCTACTTACCCCGTAACATTTATGGATAATACAGGAGACCCCGCCTTTACTCTCTATATATACCAATTTGGAGCCTTTGTTCAGGATTCCTGGAGAATTAACCCACAATTAACTCTAAACTTAGGATTCCGGTATAGCTATTTTACCTTTACTGGTTTGAAACTCAACGCAGGGGATTTCAACAACTTTAATCCCCGTTTTGGCTTTAGCTGGGACCCTGTGGGAGATGGTAAAACTGTCATCAGAGGAGGCATCGGAACCTACACAGCCAATGTCATGGCGAATATAGCATTCCCCAACGAATTTTATAAGGACATGGCTCTGCGTATCCTTATTAATCCGGGCTATCCAGACCCCTTCGTACCAAATCCTTTTGCCCCCCCTATAGAAATACCGATTCCGAATCCTGTATATGCAGTTAGACCGGCTCCAAATCCTTATTCTCTCCAAATGACTTTAGGGGGCCAGAGAGAGGTTCTTGCCGACTTTTCTGTGGGTTTAGATTTTGTATGGACCAAAGGATACAGTCTTATTACATGGCGAAATGAAAATCCAATCATTGTTGGCACAGGATTTGTCCACGAAGATCAAACCAAAGGTGATATTTGGAATATAGAAAACAAGGGAAAAAGTGATTACAAAGGAATCTACCTAACTCTTAATAAACGCTATTCTCACGGCTGGTCATTAGAAGTTGCCTATACCCTTGGTAAACAAATGGGAGATACTGAGAGCCAAAACTATCCTTGGAGTTATGAAGATGATGCATGGGAAAGAGCATGGGGTCGGAAGGACACAGATGCCCGCCATAAATTGACTGTTACTGGTATCGTTGATATTCCTCTGGGTTTTCAACTGAGTGGCCTTCTTTATTATCGGTCAGCGTATCCCTGGACTGCGGTTTATCCCGATGATAGAAATAGTGATGGCCTGATGCGGGGTAACCCCCATTGGTCTATTATCGGTGATTATGTGGACGACTACCGTAACACCCGAGATGGTTTTGATGCATTTTATATTAATGCCAGAGTCTCCAAGTACATAAAAATATCCCGATTCAGCATACAGTTCTTTGGGGAAATCTATAATTTGACGAATAGAGAAAACTGGCAAGCTGTTAAAACCACCTATGGAACAGAAGGCTTTGGAGAGCCAACAGCGGCCGGAGATCCAAGACTTATGCAGCTAGGGGTTCGCTTTAACTGGTAGTAAGTTGAACTGAAAGCTAATTTTTGGGGTCAGACCTTTAAAACTTTTATAACTCCTGGGCCAAGCTTTATCCCAGGGATAAAGGACCAATCAAAGGAAAGAAAGATTTCTCTCCAAAATGGCAGGATGTCATTCCGTTGGAAATGAAATAACTAGCCAAGTTATAAAAGTTTTAAAGGTCTGACCCCGTTGAATAAAAATTTTTCTTCAGTTAATATCAAATTATGACAAGAAAGAAAAGCTTTGCTGCAATTCTCGTTTTCCTTTTTCTAGTTTCCTTCTCTTTTTTAAATATCGCAGCAGGTCAGGAATCAACGCAAACCAAAAAAAAGAAAGCAGAGCCTCTAAGCAAATGGTCCAAGCAGTGGCTTGAAGAAGTTGTTCCATATATAATCACTGAAACAGAGAAAAAAATTTTCATTAACCTTCCTACAGAAGTAGAAAGGGGAAAATTTATTACGAATTTCTGGAAAAGAAGAGATCCGATTCCTGAAACACCAGAGAACGAGTTCAAGCTTGACTATTACAAAAGAATCGCCATGTCTAATAAATTCTTCGGAGCCTCAGGAATTGATGGCTGGCGCACTGAGAGAGGCAAGATTTACATCCTTTTGGGGCCTCCGCATGAAATTCAGCGAGACATGAGTCCAACTAGTTCAAGTTTTTCAGCCTTTCATGGCCCAAAAGAAATCTGGAACTACTGGGGTTTATCGAACCCGAGACTTCCCTATAACCTGGAAATTGTTTTTGTGGATAAGCTTGGAACCGGAAATTATGTTTTGGAGAGAAGTCTGAACTTAGCGGAGGGAAGAAACCAAAATTTTAATTTAGATTCCGCACATTATTATTTTGATTACATGGAAATTATGGCTGAAGCCTTGAGGAATCCCTTTGAAGACTTGGATAAGCTCAAAGGGATAATCAGAACCCAGGTTACCTACGACCGGATTCCTCTAGAGTATGATTTGTTTTGCTTGAAAGGAGTTGGGACAAGAGCTTATGTCCCTTTAGTCATTGAAATTCCTTATTCTGCTCTCACCCAGAAAGAAATTGAAGGCAAATATTACTTTTCTCTGACCTTGGTGGTGAACGTTAGTAACAAACTGGGTCAAATTATATACGAGAGGAGTAAAGACATAAATTTCACTCACACTTTAGCCGAGGTGGAATCCCTGAAGGACAAGACGGTTCAGGCTCAGACCGCCATGTCAGTCGAGATAGATGCCCATAAAATTCACCTTCTTGTCCTGGACAATTTCAGCGGAAAAGTTGGAACATCTCATCAAGAAATCTCGGTTCCTATGTTCAGCAGCGAGGAATTGAACCTGAGTGATATCATTCTCACTTCCGGGAGAAAAGCTGAAAAGGAAGAGACCACTTTAGCAGAGGAGAAAACTTTTGCGGGAATCACTCATACATTCTATCCGGGTGATGAACTGAATGTCTACATTGAGGTTTACAATTTGATTTTGAATCCAGAAACTGGATTAAATGAATTTATGGTGGAATACTCCTTTCTACAGGATGGAAAATTACTGACCAAGGTTCCCTCTCCTAAGGCCGAGCCAACATCTGAGAAGGACTGCAGGGTTCAGACCTCTTTCAGGTTGAAAAACTTCAAATCCGGAGAATTTGTCTTGCGGGTAAAAGCTGTTGATGCGAATTCAGGGAATACAGCAGTTAAAGAAATCCCATTTACTGTAACTCACAAATCGTCCCAAAACAAATAATTCTAATTCTCCTTAATTCTTGATTATTTTATAAATTCCATAAGTCATGACTGGCACAATGTAAACGATTAAGAATCCCCAGCTTGCTGTCCCATATCCTTTTGCAATCAGATTTACCAGTCCAAAAGTCGAAATGCCCAACGCGATGAGAAGGAAACTTATCGCAACTAGAGGTCTCTGCCATTGTTTCAGCTTTTTATTCCTTGAACGGAGCGCTGAGTGAATCCTCTCATTAACAGAATGAATCATGCCTGTGCCTGTTTCTATCAACGTCCCAAAGAGAACTATTTGGAATAGGATGAGCAAGAAAGGAATTCCTAACTTCTGAAGGACAAAAACAGCCGGAATTTCTTCAGGGAGAATCGTAGGATATTGCCCTATGACTGCAATAAAGAAGAGGAAACCGGGCAGAATACCGATCAGGCCACTGAGAAGGCCTGCAGAAATAGCCTCTTTCCTAGTTTCAATATGATTGAGACAGAACAATACTGCGGCGACGTTTGCCAGGTTATAGAAGGCATATTTGAATCCTCCCAAAGCCCAGCCGGGAAGAATAGTACCACTAGCAAGGCTTTTCTGGATTTCAGGCCCGAATTTAACCAGCGCCACCACAAAAAAGACCACGTAGATGACATAAAGAATCATGGACCAGAACGAAAGGAAATTTTCTATCAAGCCGCTTCCTTTGAAGGTCAAAAAGCCTACTGCTACCAACATAATCACAACCCCTGCGATATAAGGGATTCCAAAATTATCCCGGATGAGTATGCCTGCTGCAGAGCCAATGACAGCCAGCACGATGAGCAGGTAAAGAATATAAATGATTTCGAAGATAAACCAGAAAGGTCCCAACAATTTCATGAAAAATGTGCGGTAATTATAGGCCTTTAGTTTTCGGGAAAATTCATAAGTCACAGCCAAAACTATTGACCACATGAAGGTTGTGACCAATAGCATCCCCAGAACGCCACCTATAGGGCCAAAATTGAGAAAATATTCCACCAGCTCCCGACCGGTTCCATATCCTCCAGCGATTATGACTGACTGGAAGACAAAGCCTGGCAACAAATATTTTTTAAAAAACGAAGATTTGAAGAAAAACATCTCTTTTTCAAGGAGTGGGCAGATGAGTTAGTTTTACCTGTTGAAATTTTCTGATATTTTTGTCTAATCCCCTTTCGCTGATATACTTAATCCTCTTAGTGGGGCGTTTTCCTGCCTCCACATCCACTGCTGCCATCGGGCGGCATGAAAAGAAAGTCAGTATGAATGAAAGAACAAAAAATAGGACCAAAAACGACGTGAATAGTTTTCCTTTAACTTTCTTCACTTCTGCACCTCCAATTCAGGAATAGGAATAAGGAGCATAGACAGGAAATCCCCTCTCATTCCTTTTTTAAGAACTTATATCGCAGGGAAAACCTGAAGTCAAATTGGCAAGCTAGGCAGGAGAATAATTAAGGCCTGGCTCAATAATCCGTTGAGATGAATCTTTAGAAAAAGAGGGAATATGGCGTTCGAACGCAAATCTAAAGATAATATAAGATTTAAATAATTGTCTCTTAAGACAGGTATTTGCTTTAACTAGAAACAGTATCTGAATTCACCCTGTGCCCAGGAACATGAGGTTGAGAGACCACTTCGCCATCCACCCCTATAACGACTTTCTTTATATTAATTTTTATCCCTGACAATTCCACCGCCTCCTCCACTATTCTATACAGACCAGAGCAACAAGGGACAACCATAGTAGCCACTGTTAATGAATATATAGTATTGTTCTTAAGAATCTCAGCCAACTTTTCCACATATCCTGTTGTGTCATCCAGCTTCGGACAGGCGATAATCAGCTTTTTCCCTTTCAAAAGATCCTGATGGAAGCCTCCCAGAGAAAAAGCCGTACAGTCAGCAGCGATCAATAAGTCACTCTCGTTGAAATAAGGGGCATAGGGTGAAACCAGGTGTACTTGAATCGGCCATTGGCTCAATTCTGAAGCACCTGAGACAGCCTTGTTTTCTTTTGGACCAGACTGTTTCTGAATTTCTCGTGCCATACTTCCTGGACAACCCATATGAAATTGATGAGGTGTGGAGTGACTCGCCTCCCCGCCATTATCATCCTTTTTCTCTTTCTCAATCCCATGCACATTGGCTGCGGCTTCTTCCCCTCGCGTCTTTAAGACATGTTGATAGGTGACTTTTGGATTATAAGCCTCACTTTCTCTCTCAATTATTTTGAGTGCGTCTGTTGGACATACGTCGAGACAGGCTCCCATTCCATCACAATAAATCTCCTTTGCCAGAACAGCTTTGTTTTCTTCGTCAAGCACTAATGCTCCCTCTGCACAGGCATCTGTGCACAGCCCGCACCCATCACACTTATCTCGGTCAATCTCTATGATTTTTCTTTTTGCCATCATGTTTCTCCTTTCTTATCCTGAACTATTCATAAAAAATCAGGCCATCGATTTTATCTTTCAAGAATATTCTATTTTTTTGGGAAGAAAGATTCCTTGACATAGGTCAAAAAACGATATTTTTTTAAAGAGTTCTAAAAAGAATTTTTATTCGTGGAAAATATTAAAAATCAATAAGATAGTTCTGCCCTCAGCCTGGAACAATCTTTGACATAAATATTCTTGCCTCGAACATCGATGAGTCCTTCATCCTGCATCTGTTTGAGATTCCGGGATAGTGTTTCGCTGATTGTCCCCAACATTTTAGCCAATTCAACTTTTTTTAGCTTCAATTCAATAAGACACTGCTTCTCTCCTGAACAATGCGAAAAGAGGTATTGTATTAATCTTTGACGGACGGTCTGAAGCCCGAGAGCCTCTATTCTAGTATTTAACGTCACACATTTTCTTGCCAGCAAATTCAGAAAGAATTTGGCCACTGATGGGTCCTTTTCTATTTTTTTGTTGATAGCATTTTTCTCAAAAAGCAAAACTTTTGAATCCTTTGCAGCTTGGGCATAAAATGGAAACACACCTGAAATAAACACTATGGCTTCCCCTAAAAAATCACCTGGATTTATGCGCACAACCTCAACTTCTTTTCCCTGGTCATCCATCTTGTAGATACGAATCTCTCCTGACAGGACATAATACATACCCGTTGCCTCATCTAAAGCGTTGAACAACATCTCGTCCTTTTGATAATCTTTGAGTTTGCCTAGCTTCTTGATGGTGTTATCTAATCTCTCCATTATTTGTTACTTCTTTACTGATTCATTGAGCCGATGCGTCAATTTATCCCGGATAATCTTTCACAAAGTAATATATTACTTCCTGAATTACCAATATTTTTTTTCCCCTTTTAATAATATTTTTCAAACAAATATTGGTTCTATGACGAAAAGGAATCATCGGGGTCAGACCTTGAAAACTTTAGTTATTCTTTGGATTCTAGTTAGCTTTTAAGTTTAACAGAATAAAAACAGACATCGTCTCCTCTTCCTATCGATTTTTCGAGTTTGACTTCGAACGGTTTTTCTAATATTTCCCCAAATACTGATTTCATATAGCCATGTGAGCAATAACAATAGGCTGGGGAGAGCTTTACCATTCCAGATATAATGAGAGGACATTCGCACACTCTGCACCTTGAATAAATGGTATCTTCCTCTTTAATCCACCTCCCACACCACATCTCTTCTTGATTCATGATATTCAAAATTTCATCCAAACTTTTGGCTTTTTCCTTTATGGCTTTAATTTTATCTACATGCCCATGATAATGGGCACAGGCAGTTCCGCATTTTTCTAGAATCTTTATCTTAGTCCTCTCCTCAACGAATTCATCCAAGCCTTCAATCAAAGAGTTTATCCAACTGCTCAACAAGTCCAAGGGTGGTTGTTCTCTATTCATCCAAGCCTCCTTTTCTCGTTCATTTTCCCCTTCAGTCTCATAACCTTGATTATTCATAAATTGATTTCTATCAGAACCGTTGAAAATTCCCTTGTGTCCTTCCTTATTCTCGGATCTCATTCAGGATTTATAAACAAAGCATTTTTTTAAAAATAACACGCATCTTCTGTGCCAAATCACTCAAAGCAATAACTTATTGAAAACAAATTAGTTAGCAGGACCAAATATTGTATTCAATACAAAAAATTGTAAAAAAATTTGTAAATTTCTTCTGAGTTGGCTGCTCTTTGACCACTCATTTATTAATACGAATCTTATCATTAAAGGGTTTCTTTTTTTTATTCGTTTTCCTGCATTAAGGTGATCAAAAGGTGGAATAAGGAGATAAAAAGATAGAGAAAGAGATTAACTTGAAGAAGAAATAGAGATTACCCCCCTCTAATTAAATAAATTAGTCTAGATGCAGCCCCCCAGGAGAAAGAAAGTTACAACGCCAACTATCATTTTCTATACTTCAAAAACTATGAATCTCTTTCTCTAAATGGAGTCTTTCCAATCGGTTTAGACCAACTACTTCCACCATGTCCGAAGCTTAAATACGGCCTTATCTATGACCGCCCGATCTGCAGCAACTTGGCTCTTAGCTGCTAGTTTCGAGATAAACTCCGGGGCAGCGTATCCAAAAATCAATGCTTCTTTGGCTTGAGATGCTCCAAAAATCCAAGCAGCTCCTCCCCCTAATATCACCATAAACAGGAATCCTACCCAGAAATTGATCTTCTTAAAATAAGAAGGTAATTCTTGGTCATGTCGGCTCTTAATAATTCTTATGGCATCAGGAAGTATCCCTCCGACACATCCCAGAATCACAAAAGTTGGGTTAAACGAGGGCATCTTTTTTCTCCTTACTGCTGAATTTGACTCTTTCTTATGCTACTCTCAGCTACTAAACACATCTTGAGCTAGCTCAGCTAATGTCTTTTGCCTGGCAGATTTAGGACTAATATCTGCCTTCTTACTTATCTCTTCAACTAATTCAATACTCTCTCTCCCTCCTGCTATCTTGCAGGCATCGAGTACCATTTTTAAAAAGTAATAACCATTATTGTATAAACGATGAGCTTGAATCTTTTTGACAATTCTCCCTGGGTCAACCCTCAGCAAGTATCCGATAATATGTGGCGCAGTATTATCCCGACCCCAAAATTCATCTTCCTCCTGGATATTTTTAGCTTCTTTTAAATATTGTTTATCAAGACGGCCGTACTCCCCGACAGCACTCTTAACTATAAACTGAGTCTTCCAGCAGAGCGACAGGCCGCCCGGAAAGCTCTGGAAGATCAGAGGAATTATTCTTTTTCCCAGAGCATCCTCTTCCCCGTCCCAGACTTCCAGAATTGATTCTAGAATCCTAGCAACCTCATGTGGCTGGAGCTTTTCATCATCGATATAATCTAGGCTAATTGGAATAATAGCTGGCCCCATTTTTGACAATGCCTTGATTGCCCTCTTTGCACGAGGCTCTCTGCGTCGCTTCAAATCTCTATCTCGAGTTACGGCCAGCAAATGCGGAACGGCGTCTAAGTCCCCTATCTCTCCAAGGCAATAAGCAGCTAAGTTTCGCACATCTGCCCGACCATGGCCCAGCCTTTCGAAGAGCTCTTCCATAACTTTGCTTCCATATCGTATCAGCCTTTCCGATGCAATCCGTTGAAGTTGTGGATTATTGCTAGATAGCTGTCTCAATAATTTTTTTATTTCGTGATCACCCCGATCTTTTGGTTCTATCTGCCCTATATCGCCGCGGCTCTTTCTTCTGAATACTATGATAGGAGAACCGACTGAGTAAAAAAATCTCGGGTGCTGCCTGCCATTGGATTGCAACATAGTTTTTTCATAGGCAAGCTCATGGAGATGTTCAATACGGATATCATCTCCTTTCTTGGCAAGTTCATTCAATTCGTTCAATGCTTGAAGCAATGAAAATGTAAAAACACCATGCCCTCCAAAACGACCAAAGTTTTGCTCACGGGCCTTTTCGTTAATGCTGGCCGAAGAGAGAACTGCAGTTCCCTCTTGAGCAGCTTCTAAAGCTCTCCCAAGAGACGATTGAAATATATTTAAATCATTCTTGCTGGGACTTCGTTCGCCTCTGTGAATACCCGAATAGCAGCTATCTAGGACGAAAACTTTTCGAGCTACAAATGCTTGCCTGAGCGCTGCCATTAGATCATGTACTGCAATAGATGTGAGACTCGGAAGATCTGGGTCAAATTCTTCAGGTAACAGGTAGGGCCGACCGTTTATTTCTACTCCATGGCCGGCAAAA
>CAZSPM010000003.1:0-20002 GCA_964608785.1 uncultured Eubacteriales bacterium | reverse complement strand
TCGAATATATACATCAGCATAAGAAATCCATCGTGAACCAGCGTGAAGTAAGGGCTCTAAGCATTAAGATTAACGGAGCCGATGGTTGAGAAAAGAATCATCATCAAGAATAAACTTGGGCTACATGCCAGAGCTGCGGTTAAATTTGTTAACCTAGCAAACCGTTTCAGCTCTTCGGTCAGAATTGAAAAAGACGGGAACGAGATTGATGGAAAGAGTATTTTGGGCATACTGACTCTAGCTGCTGTCCAAGGCTCAAAGATTACATTAAAGTCCTCAGGAAAAGATGAAAATTCAGCCCTCAGGGCTTTAGTAGCGCTTATTAATAGTAGATTTGATGAGAAAGAGTAATTTTCAATGGATTATTTCAGGTTAAGAGGAGTCGGAGTTTCTCCAGGCATTGCTATAGGGGAAGTTTTTCTGTCAGAGAGAGTCATCTTTACCTCAAGGAAAGAAACGATCTCACCACCTCAGGTTGATGAGGAGTTGAGAAGACTGAAGAATTCGATCGGTCGGACAGAGGAGCAACTGACTCGCATAAAAGAACAAATAAAAGAGAAAATAGGAAAGGATCATTCCATTATTTTTGAGGCTCATCTACTCATTCTCAAAGACAAATCATTGACTTCAGATTTGGAGAGGATCATTAGAGAAGAGAATTCGAGAGCAGAATGGGCACTTTCCAGAGTTCATGAAAAGTACATGATGCTTTTTGAGTCGATTAGTGATGAGTACTTCAGACAAAGAAAATCAGATATTGAAGATGTGTTAACAAAGATCTATAGGAACCTGGAACCCACACAGCGCAAAAAAGGCGATGATGATAAAGAGAAAATTTTAGTTGCCCACGACCTGCTTCCGTCAGAGGCTGCTTTGAGACTTAGCAAAGGTAGTGTTTTGGCTGTAGCTCTTAATATGGGAGGACAAACTTCCCATACAGCCATTCTAGCCCGTTCATTGGACATCCCTGCTGTAGTGGGCCTTCACAACGTTACCAAGAGAGTCAGAAAAGGAGATTTCGTAATTGTGGATGGGACAGATGGGGAGGTTATCGTCAATCCCCCCCTGGCTATCAGAAAGGAGTTCTTAAGTAAGAAGGAGAAATATGACGATTATCGTAAAGAGCTCAAAAAGACTGCAAAATTGGACTCCTCAACTCTCGACGACATCAGGTTTTTCCCCATGGCGAATATCGAGCTTCCTGAAGAGGTAAACCTCGCTCTTTCTCTTGGAGCCGAAGGTATAGGGCTTTTTAGGTCTGAGTTCATCTATCTTCAAAGCACAACTCTTCCAACCGAGGAAGAGCATTATTCGATTTACTCTCGATTAGCAAAAGAGGCGTATCCTTCGCCAGTTTATATAAGAACTGTAGATGTTGGTGGCGAGAAGAATTTGCCACAGTTGAAAATTGAAAAGGAGCCTAATCCCGCTCTTGGCCTGAGAGCGATAAGGTTTTCTTTGCGAGATAGAAACCTTTTCAGAATTCAGCTTAGAGCCATTCTTAGGGCGAGCGTTCAAAAGAATGTTAGGGTTCTCATTCCCATGATAACTGAAATCGAGGAGATAGAAGAAGTCAAACAGCTCTTCCAAGAGATCAAAGAAGAGCTCAGGACAAAACGCATAAAGTTCGATGAGAACATTCCACTTGGCATAATGATCGAAGTACCTGCAGCCGCTGCTATCACCGACTTGCTGGTAAGAGAGGTAGATTATCTAAGCATAGGGACAAACGATTTAATCCAGTATTATTTAGCAGTTGACAGGTCCAATGAGTTCGTTTCTTATCTATATAAGCCTCTGCATCCTTCAATTTTAAGGCTCATAAGATTTATTATTGAGACCGCTCAAAAGGAGAGGAAGGAGATTACTGTTTGTGGTGAGATGGCTGCAGATCCCCTTTCTGCTCTTATTCTGCTCGGATTCGGGCTGAGAAAATTTAGCATGAACCCGATATTTATCCCCAGAGTCAAGAAGGCGTTGCGTTCGGTGGAATATAAAACTGTGAGGAAAATTGTTCAAAAGGCAATGACCTTAAAGACGGCCCAGGAGGTTGAAGAGCATATCATAGAGAATATATTAGTAAAACATCCGAATACTTTCCTGATGGGGGAAATAGCTTAGTCCTATTTTCTTCCGTAATCATCTTCAAGGCGAACAATATCTGACTCCTCTGAATCGCCTATCCAGATCTCCATCACCCGGGCTCGCCTCTTGCCCAGACAGCGAAGTCGGTGAGGAGCTTTCCTTGGAATAAATATTTCTTCACTTTCTTCAGGTTGCCAGACTCTCTCGGCGACTGTAATTTCGAGGCCTTCGTCCAGGACGACCCAGAATTCACTTCGATGGTGATGATACTGAAGAGAGAGGGTTGCTCCAGGATTTACGGTGATAATTTTGATGCTTCTTGCCAGTTCATAGGGAAAGGAGCGAAATTTTCCCCAAGGACGAATGTCTTCTTCTATTTTTTTTCTAAAATTCTCGATATCGTCATTTTTTTCTTTTTGCATGGGTATCCCTTCTTTTTTAATATTCCTTAATAGATGTTCCTAGAAGAAATTCAAAAAATTCTTTGAATTGGGATCGATCAGAACGGAACTTCGTCTTCCTCTTCTCCCTCTTCAGCAGTCGCTTTTTCTTCTTCTTCGGGAGACTCAGAAGGAGGACTGGGCTCTTTATAGGTTGGTTCCTTTTGAGCTTCAACATCTTCCCGTCTGCCAAGAAGGATAATACTCTGCGCTTCGATTTCTGTGGTATATCTTTTATTTCCTTCTCTGTCTTGCCAGCTTCTTGTCCGCAACTTTCCTTCCAGATAGATTTGTTTTCCCTGAGTCAGATATTTTTCGGTGAATTCGGCCAGCTTTCCCCATACAACGATTCTGTGCCACTCAGCGCGGATATCGCTTTCGTTTGTATTCGGATTGAAATAACGCTCGTTGGTGGCTAAAGTGAATCTCGCCACTGCCCTTTCTGTCTGAGGGAGGTACCGGAGCTCCGGCTTCTGACCGAGCCTGCCGATAAGAATAACTTTATTGAGGCTATTGATATCTCTCATCTTACGATAGCAGCTCCTTGATTTTTTGCTGAGCGATCTTCGTTTCTTCTTCAAGGGGAAATTTACTTATCAAAAGCTTGAAGACAATAAGTGCCTCCTCTTTTTTGCCGAGTTCTGTAAGACTTATCCCTTTTTTCAAATAGGCAGCAGGGGCTTTGTCTCCGTGAGGATAATTAAGAATCAAATCGTTGAATGAATCTATAGCCTCTTCGTATTTCTCTTGACTAAAATAACACTCGCCAATCAAGTATAAAGCGTTGTCAGCAAGGGGGCTTGTTGAAAATTGCTCTCTGTATATTTTGAAGCCATCGATAGCCAGCTCGAAATTTCCCTTTCTGTAATCTGTGTAGGCCATGCTGTAAACTTCTTTGGGAGAGAGGAGGGTTGAAGGGGGAGATAGAGGCTCTTCTGTGCCTTCTTCTTTTTTTTCGGTTTGTTCCTCATCCTTCAGTTCCCCAGTTTCTTTTTCAGAAGGGGGGGGTTGTTTTTCTGCTGTTTCATCCACTGTTTGAGCGGCTTGCATGGAGGCTTTTTTTATTTGCAAAAGTTCTTCATTATAGGCTGCAAGTTGAGAGTTCAATCCCGCTATTTTTTCTAGAAGGATTTGGTATTGAGCAGGAAGATTTTGTTGGTTTTCTTTGAAGTTAGCCTGTTCTTTTTGGAATAGCCTGAAAAGAGATAGAAGTTCATTTAGCTGGTTTTTTATGAATTTTACATCTTCAGCGTTTTTTTCTATTTTCTTGTCGAGCTGAAGGATTTGCTGCCTGAGGAGTTGGACATCCTTATAGATGAGCTCGTAGGCTTTCTTACTCTTCTGAGCGTTGGCAAACGGGAAGAGCAGGATTAAAGCGAGGAATATCCCCGCTAGCCTATTGGTCATAAATTATTTCTCGATAATTAGAAATTGTGAGCGTCTGTTCTTTTGCCACGCAATTTCGTTATGACCAGAATCTAAAGGCTGGCTTTTTCCGTAAGAGATAATTTTGATTCTATTTGCAGGAATTCCAAGAGAAACAAGATAATCTAAGGTGCTCTTTGCTCTCTTTTCGCCCAGAGCCATATTGTATTCTTCTGTTCCCCTTTCGTCACAGTGTCCTTCGATAAGGACTTTTACAGTTCCCCATTTTGTCAGCCATCGAGTGTTAGCTTCCAGAATGGGTTTGGCATCGTCTCTGATAAAAAATTTGTCGTAATCGAAGTGAATCATTGCCAGAGGTCTTTCTCTGTTTACTTCTTCAAGTGATTTAGCTGCGAATATTTCTTCTTCAGTCAGTTCAGGCTCTTTAACCGGAGGAGCCTCTTTGACTTCCTCAACTTTGGGCTGTTCCTTTACCTGTGGAGGTGGGGGAGGGGCTGGTGCTTCCACCTTTTTTCGGCAAGAAATAAGAAATGACAAGACCAAAAGGCAAGCTAAAGATAGGATAGCGATTTTTTTCATTTTACCTCCTATAAATGCTATTTGTTCTCCTTCATCATGAGCAAAAAACTTTTGCCCAGCCTAAACTTTATACAATTAAACTTCTTTAATGTCAACATCATAACAAAAAAAACATTATAAAAAAATTATTTATGGAAATTGACATGAGACTTTTAGATTTATCGAGACCAGTCAGGAAGCTTGTTTTCGCCCTTAGAAGTGAGGCGCCTCATGTTAGCGCCATCATAATCCATTGAGTAGAGCTGGAGCGTGCCTATACGGTTTGAGGTAAAAAGGAGATGCCGCCCATCTGGGGACCAACAGGGAGACTCGTTGCGGGCATTGCTTTCTGTGAGCTTGTAAATCTTTTCTGTTCTGAGATTCAGAACATATATGTCGAATATCTGGTCAACACGGGAGACATAAGCAATCCTATCTCCTGTGGGGGACCAGGTGGGGCTGTCGTGATAGGTTCCGCCGAAACTTATCCTTCGGACGCTGGAACCCTCGGCATCCATGATATAGATCTGGGGGGTTCCTCCCCGGTCTGATGTAAAAGCTATTTCCCGGCTTGTTGGAGACCAGGTGGGAGCTGTATCGACAGCTTTGTTAAATGTTAGCTTTTTTATATCCTTTCTCTCTATAGTATCCTTTCCATCAATCCTGGCAACGAAAATTTCAGAATTTCCTTCTTCCACAGTTGAACAGAAAGCTAATTTTTTCCCATCAGGGGAAAAAGCCGGGGCAAAACTTGTCCCTTCGCTGAAAACTTCAATTCTTTTCCCTTCATATATCTTCAAGATGCACAGGATAGCTTTCCCGCGGCGGAATGATGTATAAGCAATCATTTTTCCATCTGGAGACCATGCAGGCATGTAATCCTTTGTCTTGTTGAAGGTCAGACGAGTTTGGTTATGGCCATCATAATCCATCATATAGAGCTCATCGTTACCGTTTCTATTGGAAATAAAGACGATTTTGGATGTAAAAATTTGCCCTCCCCCGAAGATTCTCATGAGCTCATTCACCATTTTATGAGCCACTAATCTGATGAGTTTTTTCTCTGACTGGTAGCGCTTTCCTGAGATGAATCGTTCCGCTTTGACATCATAGATTTTTCCCTCGAAGAGAATGTTTTCTTCCTCTCCATCAGAAACTTCTCCGATAAAAAGGAGGTTAGCCTGGATTGATTCCCAGTCTTTGAAAAATATCCTGTTCGGATTTAAAGGTCTGATATAACTATAATGGCTTTTGGGGAGCAGTTGAAAAACCCGGCTGTATTTTAAGTCAGCAGAAATGATTTCATGAAGTTCCTCAGCCACAGCTTTTGTTTCAGGAGAGTTGGAGCGAGGGATAAACTTGGGGATTGCCAGAGGAATGGCCGGCATTCCTTCTTTTATGCTTATGACGACCTCCTGCTGAGAGAAGAGGAACAAAGCCGCAATTAAAAGGAGGCCCATGTAGAAGAGAATTCCCTTTGTCTTCATTTAGAATGCTCGAATATCAAGTGGATGCCCAGATATTCCTCCTCATATTCTCTCGGAAGGGGGGGGAATGGGGCAGACGACTGGATGGCACGAAGGGCCGATAAATCGAGGGATCTAATTCTGCTTGTCTCTTCGACTTTTAAGGCTGAAATCTGGCCATCCTTGTGAATTCTGAAGTAGACAGTCACCTGGAAATTTCCTCTGATCCCTGGGTCAACAAGAGACTGGAACCAGTTGCTCGAGATTCTGTCCACCATGATCTGGAGATAATAGGTATAAGGAAAGTTGGAGACAGCAATTTTAGAGGCATAGCCTGATCCAACACCTGAGCCACTGCCGATCCTTACGCCAGAACCTGATCCAGCCCCCTTTCCTGAGACAGGTCCAGTACTCGCCTTTCTGGCCTGAGAACTCTTTGATGGAGTCCTTTGCTGCTTTTGGATGATAGCTTTTTTTTCAGGCTTGGGCTTACTTTCCCTTTTGGGCTTTTCGACGGGATGTCTCAAGTTAGAAGCAGATCTTTCCTGAAGCTTTTCCGGCGTTGTCAAATCCCTCAAAGTCTCTCTTTTGGGAGCAGGAGTTTCCTCTAGTTTTTCTTCCTTTCCTCCACCGCCTCCAGGCTGACCTCCGCCTCCGCCACCTCCTCCAGGAATAGAGACGAGACTAACATAATGGATCATTTCTTTCTGTGAAGGCTTGGGCAGATGAGGCGAAAGGACGAGTAGGAGGAAGACTGCCAGATGGGCAGTAATCGAGAAGATGACCGACCTTTTGAAGGTCAGCCTCTCTCTGTCGATTGATATCATTTTACTTTTCCTCAGGTTCTAAGGGTCTTGTCACAAGGCCAATGACCTCCACTCCCGCTTTTTTTGCGATATCCATGATGCGCATCACATAGCCATACGGGAGACTTTCATCTGCGCGGATGAACACAATTTTCTTTTCTTTCCCGAAGAAGTGTTCTTTCAATTTTTGTTCCAGCAGGAATTCGTTGATGATGGAGTTTTCGATGTAAATATATCTATCCGCTTTGATTGTCAAGGTCAATCCCTCCTCAGCGGGTGTTGAATCGGTTTCCGCTTGAGGAAGATTGACGCTGATTCCAGATTGAATCATAGGTGCTGTGATCATAAAGATTACTAATAGAACGAGCATGACATCCACAAAAGGAGTGACGTTTATCTCAGATAGAGAGGTTCCCATTTGCCTTCTGGATAGAGGGCCTGTTCTAAGAGCCATAGAGCCTTTCCACTATGTTTAAGAATTCGAAAGAGAAATCATCGATCTCTGTTATCAAATCCTTTATTTTGTGGAGATAGTGGTTATATGCGATGACAGCTGGGATGGCAGCAAAGAGTCCTGCTGCTGTGGCTATGAGCGCTTCGGCGATTCCGGGAGCCACTGTATCGAGGCTAGCAGATCTCATTACCGCGATTCTGTTGAAGGCGGCCATTATTCCCCAGACAGTTCCGAACAAGCCTATAAAGGGAGTCACGCTTCCTGTGGTTGCCAGGAAGCTCATCATCTTTTCCAGCTTAGAAATTTCATTGTTTGAAGCCTTGGTTAGAACTCGAGTGAGGCTCTCAAATTTTGCGGGCGTGATAGTCGGTTCAGGATTGGACTGGTTCAGATGACGAAGTTCTCTGTATCCGGAACGAAAAAGTGCGGCCAAAGGACTGGCTTTGTATCTTTTGGCGGCATCATACACGTCTGTCAGATTTTTGCTCTTTTGAAACACCTTCATGAATTTTTGGGACTGGATGGCGGCGGATTTTAGGGTTTTTCTCTTGAAGAATATGATGGCCCAGGAGAAAACCGAAAAGAAAAGGAGTACAAGGAGGACGAGCTTGACGATGATATCCGCATCAAGGATAAGTTTTAGATAATTCATGCTTTCTATAAGAAAAATTAGCACATGCCAGAGTCAATGTCAATCGGGGCATCGGGGTCAGACCTTTAAAACTTGAGTTTTATAAATAGCATTGGGGTCAGGCTTTATCGTGAAAAGATGTTTATGGGCAAAATGCAGTCCGTTTTTCACCATGAGGACAAAGCCTGAGGACAAAGCCTGACCCCAATGCTATTTATCGTTTTAAAGGTCTGACCCCAATTGACAAAATTTTCGTTAAGGATTAGATTTGATTAATAATCCAGCTTATTTAAAGATAATGAGAAGAATCAATAAGGAGAAACCCTATCAAAAGAGATAGAAAGTTTCAGCCAGCTCAGTTTCTGGCTATAAGCTTCATCGTGGCTATCTCTGTAGGAACCATCCTGCTTCTTCTGCCTTTTAGCACAAAATCGGGTAATATTTCTTTTATTGATGCCCTCTTCACAGCCACTTCTGGGGTTTGTGTGACAGGTCTGATTGTTCAGGATACAGCGACCTATTTCACTCTTATTGGCAAGATAGTCATTCTCGTTCTGTTTCAGTTGGGGGGTTTAGGAATCATGACTTTTTCGACTCTTATCCTTTTAGTGGCGGGCAAAAGGATTTCCATTCAAGAAAGAATCCTCATTCAAGAAAGCTACCATCATAAAGCAGCAAAAGATGTGAAATCCCTAATCAAGAATGTATTTTTCTATGCCTTAGTTCTGGAAGCTGCAGGCGTTCTGTCCTTTTTTCTTTACTGGCAGAGAGAATTCCCATGGCCAAAAGCTCTCTTCAACTCTATTTTTCACTCTGTCTCGGCCTTCTGTAATGCCGGTTTTTCACTTTTCAGCCAGAGTTTCATCTCTTACAGGGATAACGCTTGGGTGAATATTACCTTAATTGTCTTAATAGTGCTTGGAGGATTGGGATTTTTGGTGCTTCAAGAGATGAAAGATTTTTCTTCAGGACGAATCAAAGGACAAAAATCTCAAATTTCCCTTCACACAAAACTAGTTCTCACCCTCACTTCTATCTTGATAATTTTCTCCTTCATTTTTTTTCTTATCATAGAGTGGAATCATTCATTAAAGACATTCACAGTAAAAGGAAAAATTTTCTCCTCGCTTTTTCAGATTATTACTCCACGGACAGCCGGATTCAACACCATGGATTTGGGTTCTTTAAGCTTTGCCGCGGTCTTTCTTTTGACTATGCTAATGTTCGTGGGCGCCTCTGCTGGCTCTACAGGAGGAGGCGTTAAGACAAGCACCATTGGTGTGATATTCGCCTTCCTGAAATCCAAGCTAACAGCTAGAGATTCTGTCAATCTTTTTTACAGAACTCTTCCCCTTGAACTGGTCACCAGAGCGTTCATGGTCGTTACTCTGGCAATATGTATCATTTTTTTTTCCTCCTTTATCATCTTCCTTACGCAACCAGCGACGAGTATGAGCGAAGCGATGTTTGAAGTCTTTTCCGCTTTCAGCACTGTGGGGCTCTCCCTTGGGATGACAGCAAAGCTGAATACCGTGGGCAAAATTGTGATTGTTCTAACCATGTACATCGGAAGGATTGGCCCCCTGACCCTGCTGTATGCATTTAGCCGTCAAAAAGCTTTTGGAAAGTATGAGTATGTTGAAGAAACTGTAATGATAGGATAGAATCAATATAGGAGTATTTGATAATGAAATTTGCGGTCATCGGGCTAGGCAGTTTTGGTTCAAACGTGGCTAAAACTCTTTTTGAAAAAGGGAATGAGGTATTGGCTGTGGACAGTGATAAAGACAAGATTGAAGAAGTGAAGACTTTTGTCTCCCATGCGGTCAGTATGGATGCTGCTGACAAAGAAAATCTTCAGGCTATGGGCATCCTAGAAATGGATGTAGTTGTTGTGAGTTTGGGTCCGGATATGGAGGCTTCAATACTCACAGTTCTTTATCTCCATGAGGGTGGAGCTAAGCGGATCGTGGCCAAAGCCTTGACAGAAGATCATGCTAAGATATTGCAAGCAGTGGGGGCCACAGAAGTCATCTATCCTGAAAAAGATATGGCAATAAAGACAGCTATGAAGTTGAGTTCTCCCAATGTTCTGGAATACCTGCCGCTTACCTCTGGCTTTGGAATCCAGGAAATTGCACCTCTTGAGAAATTCGTCGGAAAAAGTCTAAAGGACCTGGATTTGCGTAACAAATATGGGATTCAGGTCATTGCTATCAAGGAGATTATTCCAGAAAAAACGACCTTTGTCCCCAAAGCGGATTTTGTCATAAAAGACAGCGATGTTTTAGTCATCATAGGGGATGAAAAACAGCTCGAAAAAATAAATGCCTTATAAAACGAAACTCTTTTAATGCATCTGTTGATATTCTGGGAAGAATTCTTCGACCTTAAAACAGTTTTTGCAGTATTTCTAGAGCCACCTGTTTGGCTTGTTTGCCACTTTCCTTTGTAGGCCCCACACATGAGGGACATCCCTCCTTGCAGGGACAGGCTCCTATGGTTTTCATGCAATGTTCAAGGAGCTCCTTTTCCAGATCAAACAGGGAGGGGCTAAGGCCGATTCCTCCAGGAAAGTTGTCGAAGATGAAGATATTCGGTTCAAATGCGACATCGGAAAAGATGGCCTGATCTTCGTCGTAAGAAACTTTTAAACGAATATCTCGTGGAGGTATGGACTTCCCTGTGGAATTATCACCGATAGATACGCCGACATCATGAAGGGCGCACATCATAAAAAGAGGTGAGACATGGTGGAGAATATAGGCCAGGCCATACAGCCCGTTTATTTTTTGTTCTGAGGAAAAAGGAAGAGTCTGGAAGATCGAAGAGGGGATGGTCAGCCAGTATGCCGTTGTGTGCATTTCGTTCTGGGGGAGGCTCAAGTCTCCTGCTCCGACATTTTCCATGGTGTAGAATTTAATTTTTTTGAAGCCGACTACCTGGGTTGCCACATGGACCTCACCATGAGAGATAGTACATTTCCCCATATTTCTATTGTTGAACACATCCAGGATCTTGATTTTTGTGTAGTCTATCGCATCGGTGTAATAGTCCACATCTGTCTTTTTGACATAGGCCCTTCTTTGATCGTAGTCGAGGTTTTCGACAAAATATTGTTCTCCCTCACAGATATAGATGGCTTTGGGGTGTAGGGTGGTCAAGGCCGAGGAGAAATCCACCTCAGCAACGGCCTTGGATTTCTCACTCGTATCCACAATTACGAAATTATCAGAGCTTATGCTTCTGAGATTGACGCCATCGGCAGGATAGGCGTCTGATGTCCAGAACCATTTGTCTTTGGAGTGATGGACAAGCTTTTCATCTTCCAGAAATTTGAGGATCTCCCCGATTTCAACACGACCAAACTTTTCCCCATCGATAAAAGGGAGTTCAAAAGCCGCACACTCGATATGGCTGACAAGGATAGAGAGGTTATCCGGGTTGATCAGGGCTTTCTCTGGATTCTCAGAGAAAAAATAATCTGGATGGTTGATAATGAATTGGTCGAGAGGCGAGCTGGAAGCAACCAAGATAGCTGCTGATTTCCCGGTTTTTCGGCCGGCACGGCCCGCCCTTTGCCAGGTACTGGAAATGGTGTTCGGATAGCTGGCAAGCACGCTGACGTCAAGGCTTCCGATATCGATGCCCAGTTCCAAGGCGTTGGTCGATACGACACCCTTTATTTTTCCCTCTCTTAAGCCCCTTTCGATTTCCCTCCTCTTTAAGGGAAGATATCCTCCTCTATAGCCCCGAATAATACCTTCATCTTTGATTGTTTTTTCAATGTCCTCTTTGAGATAAGTGACCAAAACTTCGGTAATAAGGCGGCTTTGGGCAAAGACAATGGTCTGCAGATCGTTTTTGAGAAAAATTGAAGCCACACGGCGCGATTCATTCACATAAGAACGGCGAATGCCGAGAAACTTGTTAACTACAGGAGGATTGTAGAAAATGAAATATTTTTCTCCCTGGGGAGCTCCATTTTTATCGATAAGTGACACAGGCTCTTCTGTCATTTTTTCAGCCATCTCTGAAGGATTGGCGATTGTGGCTGTACAGAGAATGAATTGAGGTTTGGAGCCGTAGAATTTAGCGATCCTTTTCAGCCTTCTTAAAATATTTGCCAGATGGCTGCCAAAGATACCCCTGTAGTTATGGAGTTCATCGATGACGATGTATTTTAGATTTTCGAATAGTTTAATCCATTTAGTATGGTGAGGAAGAATTCCCGTATGGAGCATGTCAGGATTGGTAAGGATGATGTGCCCCCGGGCTCTTATGGCTTTTCTTGCATCTTGAGGAGTATCCCCGTCGTATGTAAAAATCCTGATTTCTGAAGGAAGCAGTTTTATCGTTTCATCGAGTTCGGCTCTTTGGTCTTGGGATAGAGCCTTAGTTGGGAAAAGATAGATCGCACGGCTGGAAGGCTCTTGAAGGATAGAATTGAGGACTGGGAGGTTGTAGCAGAGTGTTTTCCCAGAGGCTGTAGGAGTCACGACTACTATGTTTTTTTTCTCCTTGAGTAACTGCCAGGATCGATGTTGATGAGAGTAGAGTTCCAAGAATCCTTTTTCTCTCAAGGCTTCAACAAGAGCAGGATGAACATCGGGTGGATATTCCTCGTATTCGCCTTCTTGAGGGGGGAGATGTTTTATGGCTCGGATAGAATCGTTTTTAACGCCTATTTCTTTTAATATTTCCAGGGATTTGAGTAAATTTTCTTCTCTCGCCATTCTCCTGCTCTGTTTCTTCGTTTATCTTACAATAAATAGGGGTCGCGTCTCAACATTTGACATTCATCAATTTCTTACCTTGAATTTAGATCTTTTTTACATCAGTTTTAATCATTAACTCCTTTTGGCTCCTTTCTGAGGTGGAAACGAAAGAAGAAATGTCAAATGTTGAGACGCGACCCCTTTGTTTCGAAAAGCTGTTTGAAAGGGAAAAAAACAATTCCTTTTGATTCTGGCTTGTTTCGCTGAACAGGTATGCTAAAATTAAATGTCATGCTTAAAGAGATTCGTGTGAAAAGAGCGGCGCAGCATAATCTTAAGAAGATCGATGTGAGGCTGCCGCGTAACAGGCTGATTGTCATCACAGGTCCGAGTGGTTCTGGAAAAAGCTCTCTTGCCTTTGACACTCTTTATGCTGAAGGACAGCGTCGCTATATCGAATGTCTCTCAGCCTATGCCAGACAATATATTGAACAGATGGAAAAACCGGATGTGGAGTCAATAGAAGGTATCTCCCCTTCCATCTCCATCGACCAGAGGACGATTTCTTCAAATCCCCGCTCTACCGTAGGGACGGTGACAGAAATCTATGATTTCTTAAGACTTCTCTTTGCTAGAGTGGGAATTCCTCATTGTCCCCAATGCGGCCGAAGGGTTAGCTCCCAGACTCCCCAACAGATTCTCGGAAGAATTATTGATTCTTCCTCTGGCGAGAAAGTTAAAATCCTTTCTCCTGTGATCAAGGGAAGAAAGGGGGAATACCATCGTCTTTTTGAGAAGCTTAGAAAAAAAGGATTTATCCGTCTTCGTGTGGATGGACAATTTCGAGAACTGGAGGAAGAAATAATCCTGGAGAGAGCCAAAAAGCATAATATTGAAATATTAGTCGACGAGATAAAGGTTGCCTCAGATTCGGAGAAGAGACTGAAAGAAGCTGTCAATAGGTCTCTTGAAATCTCAGAAGGAGATCTTTTGTTGATAAATGAGGGGGGAAGGGAGATCTATTATTCCCTCAATCTTCTGTGCCCCTACTGTGAGATAAGTCTTCCTGAGCTCGAGCCACGCACATTTTCCTTTAACAGCCCCTATGGAGCCTGCCAGCGCTGCAACGGCCTTGGATTCTTGACTGTCCTGGATAAATGGGGCGAAGTGGAGCTCACAGAGGAAGTCTGTCCAGCCTGTAAAGGAGGAAGGTTGAGAGAGGAGAGCATGGCTGTTAAGGTTGGGGGGCAAAATATTTACGAATTGAGCTCGCTTCCCGTCAGACGGCTGGTCGAGGACCTTGCCTCTTTCGAGTTTTCCTCCTCTGAGGAGCTGATTGCTTCAAGGATAACAAAGGAGATTCTTTCTCGTCTGAGGATCATGGATGAGCTGGGAATGCCCTATCTCCAGCTAATCCGGACAACTGCTTCTTTATCAGGAGGAGAAGCGCGGCGCGTTCGATTAGCAGCCCAAGTCGGCGCTCGATTGAGAGGAGTGCTCTATGTCCTTGACGAGCCCACCATCGGTCTTCACCAGAGAGATAACAGCAATCTGATTTCGCTGTTGAGAAACATTAGAGACGAGGGGAATTCCATTATTGTTGTCGAACATGACGAACAAACCATTCGATCTGCTGATTTTATCCTGGATTTAGGCCCTGGTGCAGGGGAAGGAGGAGGGTTCAAGGTGGCTGAAGGAGAGTTGGATGGCGTCCTCTCTTCACCTGATTCTCTGACTTCAAAGTACCTGAGAGGAGAAAAATGCATACCCATTCCTCATGAAAGAAGAAAGCCCAAAAGATGGCTAGTCATTTTAAAGGCAGCCGAACATAACCTGAAAAACATAAATGTCCGGATTCCTCTATCAATCATGACAGCTGTTACAGGGATATCAGGTTCAGGAAAGAGCACGCTTGTCTATGATATCCTCTATAGAAGTCTTTTGAATTTATTATACAAGGCCAAACAGAAACCCGGTCAACATAAAGGGATTTTAGGAGTCGATCAGATTGACAAAGTCGTTTCTGTGAACCAGAAGCCTATCGGTCGAACACCCCGGTCCAACCCAGCTACGTATACAGGATTATTCACTTCATTAAGGCGACTTTTTGCCCTTACTCAGGAGTCGAGAATGAGAGGGTATTCTGCCAGCCGCTTCAGTTTCAATCTTTCTGGAGGGCGGTGCGAAGAATGTCATGGGGCTGGAGTAAGAAAAATAGAGATGCATTTTTTGCCTGATGTTTTTGTAACCTGTGACCGCTGTGAAGGCAGGCGTTACAACAAGGAGACACTCTCCGTTCGATATAAGGGAAAAAATATTGCAGATTATTTGGAAATGACTGTGGATGAGGCTTACGGATACTTGAAAGCTCATCCAATTTTAAAGAGAAAACTGGGCACTCTAAAAAGAGTGGGATTGGGCTACATAAGACTCGGTCAACCGGCTCCCAGTCTCTCGGGCGGGGAAGCTCAACGGATCAAATTGACCAAAGAGCTGAGCCGAAAAAATACAGGCAGTACCCTTTACCTTCTAGATGAACCAACCACAGGACTCCATTTTGATGACGTGCGAAAGCTTCTTGAAGTTCTCACTGCGCTCGTAGAACTAGGCAACACAGTAGTCATAATTGAGCATAACCTTGAAGTTATTAAGTATTCCGATTATATTATAGACCTGGGCCCGGAGGGGGGTGAAAAAGGAGGCTGGATTGTTGTTCAGGGAGTTCCAGAAAAAGTGGCGAAAGCAGAAAAATCTTATACAGCTAAATTCTTGAAGAAGGCATTAGCTGGAGGACGAAGCCTGCTTCGGAGTAGATAAGAAATGGCATTTAAAGAAATTTTGGGTAATAGTCTCGTAAAAAAGATCCTGAAAAAAGCTCTACAAAAGGATAAAGTACCCAATTCAATGCTCTTCTGTGGACCAGAGGGAGTCGGCAAGGAAGATATGGCATTGGAATTAGCCAAAGCCCTTAACTGCAAGAAGAAAAAAGATGATGCATGTGGAGAGTGTGAATCCTGCAAAGCGATCAGCAAGGGAAATTTTCCCGATGCCATAGTGATCTCTCCTGAAAGAAATGTGCTAAAGATTGACCAGATGAGGCTATTAAAACGGTTTGCCTATCTTAAGCCTATGAGAGGGAAGAAGAGGGTTTTTATTGTGACTGACGGTGAAAAAATGACTGAAGAAGCAGCCAATTCTCTCCTGAAAATACTGGAAGAACCTCCTGTTTTCTCTCATATTATTCTTATTGCTCATAATCCCTATATGATATTGCCGACCATAAAGTCGAGATGTCAGATATTGAGTTTTTTACCTATATCTAAAGAAGATATAGAAAAGATTTTGACAGAGAAGGGATATGAAGAAGAAAAAGCAAAAATTATTTCTCTCCTTGTTCGAGGGAATCTAAAACAGGCCATGAGCTTAGAATGGGAAGAGGTACAGAGGAGAAGAAGACAGGCCTGGCAGCTTTTCCTTTCTCTACTCAAGAGGGAGAAAGCGGCTCGCTTCTTGAGGAGTTATACGGCCTTGGGGAGGGACCTTGTCAAAGAGGAGCTGGGACAGATTTTTGAAATTCTTTCATCTTTTCTCCGCGATTTCATCCTTATCAAAGGAAATGGCGATCTTCGTCATCTGATGAATCCTGATTACAGGGAAGAGATAGAGCAAGCCGTGAAGCTGTTGAGCCTTGAGGAGTCCATGGATTACCTCACGAGAGTAGATTTTACAATTTATGGTTTGAATAATAATTTGAATGTCAACCTGCTTGTCAGTTCGTTTTTTTCAAATTTTATGGGAAGGGAATATGTCTGAAATTATATGTGTTCTTTCGGAACGATCGGGAAAGGTTTTTCGGGCCAAAAAAGGAGAAGAGGCTCTTAAGAAAGGAGACTATTGCCTCATTGAATCGGAATTGGGGGGAGATCTGGCGGTTATTATCGATGATTCGAGCGAGGTATGCAATCATCGCAAGTCTGAACAGGATGCAGTGAATATTATCCGAAAAGCCACCGAGGACGATAAGAGTAAATTCAAGTGGCTTAAAAACAAAGAAAAAAGGGCTTTTGACTTTTGTTTAAAAAGAATTAAGGCCCGTGCGTTGCCTATGAAATTAATAAGGATCTGCTACTTCTTTAACGAGAAAAAAGGGATATTCTACTATACAGCTGAGGGCCGCATTGATTTTAGACAACTTGTGAAGGATCTCGCCAAAGAGTTCAAGATGCGGATTGAAATGCGTCAAATCGGAGTTCGGGATGAAGCTAAGATGATTGGAGGATTGGGAGTCTGTGGCCGTCCCCTTTGTTGTTTTAGCTTCATGAAGAATTTCGAGCCAGTGACCATTCAAAGAGCAAAAGAACAGCAAATTGTTATAAATCCCACGAAAATATCAGGGCTCTGCGGACGGCTGATGTGCTGCCTTGCGTTTGAGGAGGAAAGTCGAGGCCGGATGTATACAGAAGAAGAAAAAGTGGAAGAAGATTAGTCAGCTCAGGCTAAGCAGTTCGAAAACACGCGAGCTTTGCCCCAGTGAGGCAAAGCCCGCTCGGTTTCAGACTTCTGAGGGATCTGACTTTAATAATTTGTAGCATTGGGGTCAGGCTTTCATAAGTTTTATAATTGATTATTATTTGAAATTTTTCTTTATTTCCTAATTATCTATAAAACTTATGAAAGCCTGACCCCGGTGGAACCAATTGATAAGTCAAATCCTTCCTTGCCCACTCAGCCTTCAAACGGTTTTCTCTCCACTTAGCCTTCGCTTAGTCCGCCTAGAATTGTTGCTTCGCTCAGACATACTCGCCGTCCGAATTCTTCGGATTCCCTCGAAGAGCAACAGCGTTGTGGAGAAACGCTGTTGGGGGGATCCAAGGGGGTATGCCTCCTTGGTCGCAGGAGGCATTAATGCCTCCGAGAAGGGGAGGCAGTGAGCCTTAGAGGCGAATGTTGGAAGGGGGAAAGCGGAGCAGTTCCCCCTCCAAAGAGAATTGCTAAGGCTAAATCTTCAAAATCGCTTAATCCATTTCCGAAATTTTTCTTTAGCGGTATTGGGGCATATTTTGCCTCGCAATAATAGATGGGAACCCATTAATTCAAAGGGGATAAAAGGTTGAGGTTTTTATTCCAAAGGAGATATTTTGAACTGAACCCGGCTAGAAACAGAAATAAGAATTCCTTCCGGGGAGAAGGCTTTTACCTGCCAGGAATATTTTTCTCCCGATATCATGAGCTTTCTGACTTCTTCAGGAAGAACAATGAAATTTTCTTTTGTTTCAGTAGACCACAAAAGGTCGCCGTTGCTGTAGAGGTAGATTTTATATTCCACATCCTCAGTTGACTTTTTCCACTCAAATCTGGAAGGAACCGCTTTGATATCTATGACTGGTGATATAAGGTATATCTTTTGTCCTCTGACAGCATCTTCGTTTATGAAAAACTGAGGCGAGGTTGTCTTGAGGTTAGGGATGACACCGAAGATGATGACTAGAAGCAAGGCAGTTGAGATGGTAGCAAACGCCCACTGTTTGGGGGTGAAGAAGGATGCGATTTTTTCGAACCAACCAGCCTCTTCTGCAGCTTCAACAGCATACTCATCCCCAAATATAATATTCCCTCTGTTCTGTATTACTGAAATGATCTCGTTTCTTTCCTCTGTTTTTTCAAAGCACTGCGGGCAGTTAAAGTAATGCTCTTCGAATTCCTCTTTTTTGTTATTAGATAATCTATTCAATAAGTAATCATCAATCACGTCTTCAAATTTGCACTTTTTCATTGTTTGCCTCTTAAATTAAACTCAGAAGTTTAGTCGATTGAAGATATAAAAAAATGAAAAAATGTTCATTGTTTGATTATTTTTTTTAGGAGCTTCAGGGAATAATTAACACGCTCACTCACTCGGCGGGGAGAAATGTCTAACTTTTTTGCGACTTCATCGCGCGAGAGACCTTTAAAATAGTAAAGATAGAGTATATTTTTATATTTGGGTTTTAGTTTTTTTATTGATTTTGCTATTAATTCTTTTCTTTCTTTTATTTCAATCTGTTCTTGAGGATCGGGAAAAGGAGAGGATTCTTGTACATGTCTTATGACTTTGCTTTTTTGCCTTATATAATCAACTATTCTACGGCTAGTGATAGTATAAATGAAGGTACCAATAGAAGATTCTCCTCTAAATTCTCCCTTTTTTACTTTTTCGATGACATTTGTGATGATTTCATTAACCACATCTTCCCAATCAGGACTGTAACTTCCAAGGGATTTCTTTACTCTGAAGCTGATAATAGGCCTGTATTTGATGATAACTTCTTCTAAATCGAATCCTTGGTTTTTTCTAGCCACGGCTTCCTTCTGCATAATTATATAAATCTGACCCGAGGTTGGCAAGCTTGGATTTTTTTCAGCTTCATTTGCGCTTAATCGAAATAGTGAAAAATAGAAAAATAGTGAGAGAAAAAAGCATTCGAAATTGGGAAGAAGCGATGGTTTTGAGTTGAGCTGAATTCAATTTTTTTCTCGTTTAAGCGACTAAAATCTTGCCTTTAAAGAAATTAGATTAAGAACCGCAGAATGAGGATAGAGGTTCAAAACTAAAAGAATCAAGCCATAAGAAAATATCTGTTCCTCATTTAAGATTAAAATAATGAAGTCATTCATCGGAGAATCTTCAACGAAGAAAGAATGTGAGAATATCATTTCCCCTAGTAAAAAAGCTCCTTTTTCCAAATTAAAGGAAGGTCGTTCACAGACAATCGCTCCCATCGATAGTCTCGTTGATTTGCTCATTGATAAAGGAAAACTAGCAATAGGGAAAGAGGAAGTGTTAAAGCAGATTCAAGAATACAGAAATAATGGAAAGAACGGAAAGAATATAGGACCTGGAAGCCTTTTGTTAGACATGGAAAATGCTCGAACGCGAAAAGTGACCGCAGTCAGAAAAATGTTGAGAGACTTAAACCAACATTATAATAATATATTCAAAGAAAAGACCGATGGCCTTGAAGAAGACGTCACAAAGAAGCAGGTTATTTTTAATACAAACCTTCTTTACTTAATTGCCGTCACAGATGGTAATGAGGACACACTGTACCACTCTCTGCTTGTTGCCAGGTACACTCTTATGTTTGCTAAAGTGCTAGGGATTGAGGATGAAAACTTTTTGGTTCATATGGAAAGAGGCGCCCTGCTTCATGATATAGGAAAAAGAGGAATCCCTGAATTTATCTTGGGTAAACCCGGACCTTTAACAGAGAAAGAGAGAGAGATCGTGATGGAGCATCCTCTCATAGGATATGAGATGATAGAGGAATTTGAATTTTTAAAAAAGGCAGCACAGGTCGTTCTGTTTCATCATGAATGTTACAATGGAAATGGATATCCTTTTGGATTGGAAGACGGAGAGATTCTTTTGGAAGCAAGGATCTTCACATTAGTGGATGCGCTGGACGTGATAACATCTAA
>CAZSPM010000002.1:0-21078 GCA_964608785.1 uncultured Eubacteriales bacterium | reverse complement strand
TTCGAGGTGCGCCGGAGAAAGCCAAAAACGATAGCCACCGCCCGCCGCACCCATGTAATCATAAGCGCCGATATTCGTACCAATAATGGACATGCTGATAATCCACCACGGTAGCATCTTACCAGCTAGAAAATAGTCCTGTTCTGTCCGCACATATTTTTTGAAATAGACACCAAAAATGGGCAGCGCAATCAGGTAGGCGACTACAATGAATAGATCAATCCCCCCGATATCCACCTAAGCCTCCATAGCGATTATTTATGTCCGATCTTCAGCCTCGAATTGTCTGATCTATGAACTCCCAATTTAAAACCATCGAACCTTATTTCTGCCTGCAGACAGTCTCAGATACAAATATCATAGAGAGTGATTAAGGTCAATTCTGGAGAAATAACGTCTCTAAAATAAAAAATACGCCCCCGACGGGATATGAACCCGTGTTATTTCTAATATCTAAAGAAATCACATTTGGCTTTAATATTCATAATATTACAAAATTCATCCGTCATAAGAAAATATCGAAACGGGGCAGTAAACAGGTTCATTATTATATAGGACTTCCCGCTGATTCCCTTTTTTGTTTTGAATAGAGGAATGCTGTCTTCTAAACACAATTCTGTCCGAACTGTCCCCGCCTCTGTCACATGGGCAGCGACGAAAGCTTTATAAAACCGGTTCTTGTGTTCTACCAGCACCTTCCCAGATATTGGTTGGATATATTGTTTGTCTTCCTTGTGAGGATTGGGGAAATTAATGTACCGACAAGGACAAATCAGGGAGTAATGCGCCTTCTCACTTTGCCAGGCAACATTCATATATAAAAAATTGTCCCTCCCATAAGGTTCAGAGCATAAAGCATCTATCAGAGTTTTGAAACTGATCGGCTTTACATTAACTTTTGGAGCGTAAACATATCCCTCGACTGCTGGCGTATAATGAAGTCTTTCTGCAGCTTTTTTCCGAAAAGGATGATATAAGCCAGGACCGCTTCGAATCATAATTGGTCCTTTCCATGTATGTGCTACTGCACAATCAGCAAATCGATTGAGGAATATTTCAGGTCCTTCAAAGGTTCTATTTGGAGATATGAGCTCTGACCGACAAGATGAACTCAGGAAAGCGGTTTTTTTTGTTCCATCTTCCGTTTTAATCAGACATGACTCAATGAAACATTGCCACCTGTTGGATTGATTTATACTATTAATAATAAATCCATTTTTTATATCTGGTAATATCATGAAATCCACTTTTAACAAGATTTGATTTCACCATTATAAACCATCCTATCATTAAGGTAACCTATCTACTTGATATCATTATCTCCTCTGAACTCTTTTTATCACGTTCAATCTGCAGTCATCATATAACATCACTTAAAAAAAAGAAAATACGCCCCCGACGGGATTTGAACCCGTGCTGCCGCCTTGAAAGGGCGGTGTCCTAGGCCAGGCTAGACGACAGGGGCGCTTAGGGATGGTGAGCCGTGTTGGACTCGAACCAACGACACCCGGCTTAAAAGGCCGGTGCTCTCCCTCTGAGCTAACGGCCCGAGTAAAATCAAAGAATATTTATAATTGAAAGGATAAAAAGAGTCAATCTCAGCTTACAGACTCAATCTTAATGATAACCCATCTTCCTTTACGGTTTAGGTTCAAGTTTTCGTCTCTTAGATTGTACTGCCTCATGTAGAACTTATAATTCTTCGTGCCTGATTCAGTCTCCACTGCTACTTCAACGTCCATCGAATGAACCTCTCCTGTAAGCTCTCGAATGCTGGGAATCGTCCTTTCTCCAAGGGAAAATGCCGTGATTTCTTCCTCCCTTGATGCAGCAGCTTTGGCATCATTATAGTCTTTCTGCAATTGATCATGATTTGCTCGTATTTCCTTATATTTCTCTCTCAATTCATCAACTTTGCTTTGAGCCGCCCTTTTGGCTGATCTTGTCCGAGCTTTGTCCAGTTCCCAATCAGCATCGTCTACTTCCTCTTTTGCTCCGATAGTTATACCGACAGATTCTTCTACTTTTTTCTTCAATTCCAGCTCTTTCTGATTCAACTCAGGTAATGCAGCTGGCTCAATGAGCTCCTCGCTGACATTAACAATATTCCAGCTCTCTGCCCCGATAGAAATTGGTTCTAAAGCCATGGAGGCCATCGTTGCTCTATCGGTCAAGCTATCAGCATGAAAATATCTTGTTAATAGTCCTTTTTCAGGTTTTGATGAACAGCTTTGCATGAGAAATAAAAGGAGAATAATACCCAACAATGAGAGGCTTTTTCTTATCATTACTCCTCCTTACTGTGTGATATTTACTTACTTTGCATAGATTTTACTTTTTTTTCTATTAAAATTGCAAGCTTAAATAATCGAGATTCTTGAAAAAAATTTCCAATGACCTGAAAACCTAGAGGCAGTTTTTTTTGGCTAAAGCCAACAGGGAGAGAAACTGCAGGAATCCCAGCAAGGTTGGCGGTTACAGTAAATTCATCAGAGAGATACATGGCAATGGGATCTTTTTTTTCTCCAATCAAGAAGGTTGGCTCTGGAGTAAAGGTTTATTTTGGGCTTCATTGGCAAGAATTATAGGGAATATCAGGTAAAAAAACAATTTTGGAAAGTTTTTTAAACTTTCTTTTTATTTTCTATTGACAAGAGGGCGTTTTATAAATAAAATTTGTAGTAATTATACGGCAATTCATATTAACCCTATAGTTACACTAAGACTAAAACAAATGTCGAATACTCTCTATTTAGGTTATAATTTTTCCTTTCCACGGCAAACAAATCTTTATTTAAGTTATAATCTTAAAATCTATAAAGGAGGTAATAAATGGCAGTTAGAGTAGCTGAAGAGTGGTTCACCATCTGTGCAGGATGTGAAATAACTATCCTTGACATAGGAGAACCACTCCTTGACATTTTACCCAAACTCGAGTTTGTCCATATGCCGGTCATCATGGATCATAAGTTATTCGGGCAAACCGGTGATAAGGAAGGCCCTGAAATTCCTGAAGCCGATGTGGGAATTATTACTGGAGGAATCCGCTTAGAAGAGAACAAAGAAATAGCTGAAGAGATGAGGAAAAAGTGCAAAACGCTTATTGCTTTGGGGTCCTGCGCCTGTTTTGGCGGTTTACCAGCTCTTGCTAATCAGTTTACGGTTGATGAACTTCAAGAAAAAGTTTTTCGAGGCAGTGTTTCCACTGACTCAGCAGATACTCCCACTCAAGGAGTATCACTGTTTACTGATAGAATTTATGCTTTGCATGAAGTCGTAAAGGTTGACCTCAAGCTGCCCGGTTGTCCGACAACACCTGATATAGTCGCTAATGCGCTGACTGCACTTTTGGAAGGAAAAGAAATCGAACTTCCTGGAAAGAGCGTGTGTGATGAATGTCCGACTATCAGAAAAGAGAAAGCTGTGGCAAGCTTGAAAAGACCCCTTGAATCCGTTGAATTTGAACCCGGGAAGCCATTGGATACTGTGCGTTGTTACATGGAGCAAGGTTTCCTTTGCAATGGCCCTGCTACAAGATCAGGCTGCGGGGGGACAGCAAAAACACCGAGATGCATAAAAGCCTATATGCCTTGTCGAGGATGTTTTGGCCCTCTCTCAGATGATGCCAATCCGATGGTAGATATGATGGGGGCTCTGTCCTCTATTGGCCTTGATGTCAAACAAATTCCAGACCGTGCGGCAACCTTTAACAGATTTGCTGGGGCCGGTCGTTTGCGACCTCTTCCGAAAAGGAGTTAAATCATGGGAAAAACATTGACTATTCAACCCGTCACAAGAATCGAAGGGCATGCTAAGATTACTATCCAGCTTGATGATACTGGAAATGTAAACGACACTCAAGTCAATGTCCTTGAATTAAGGGGCTTTGAGAAATTCTGTATTGGCAAGCCTGTCGAAGAAATGCCCAGGATTACCACGCGGATTTGCGGAGTTTGTCCCTGGTCTCATCACAATGCTTCCGCTAAAGCAACTGATGCGGTTTTCGGCGTGGATCCGCCTCCTGCTGGAAAAAAACTGAGAGAACTGTGCAACAGTATTGCTTATATGGAAGAGCATATTCTCCACTTCTACTTTTTAGCTGGAGCCGATTTTGTGCTTGGACCGGATGCGGATTATTCAGTTAGGAATGTTATCGGCATTATAGGTGCAGCCCCAGATCTCGCCAAAAGAGTGGTTAAAGTCAGACACATGGCCGCCCATATGTTGGAGATGATTGCCGGAAAAGCCATCCATCCTGCGGCTGCTGTGCCCGGAGGATTTAGCCGTCCTTTATTAGAGGAAGAAAGAAAAGAGCTGAGGCAGATGGCAGATGAATTACTCGAGTTATCTAAATTCTCCATCTCTTTTGCCAAGGATAACATCTTTCCTAAATATCTGGATGTCGTTAAATCCCTCGGTGTTATAAACACAGGATTTTTAGGAACCGTGAAAGAGGATGGCTCACTCGATCTTTATGATGGAAAGCTGAGAATGATGAAGACCGACGGTTCTTATGAAGACTTTAAATATGAAGAGTATACCGATTATATCAGTGAGCATGTTGAACCTTGGTCCTATCTGAAGTTCCCATACATGAAGAAAGCAGGCGAGTTTTCAATGGATCTGGATAATCCAAACGGTATTTATCGAACCAATACACTGGCCAGAATAAATGTCTGTGATAAAATCGATACTCCCATGGCTCAGGCTGAACTTGAAGAATTCAGGGAGAAATTCGGCCGCCCTGCCCAGCCCACTCTACTCTATCACTGGGCAAGGCTAATTGAACTGCTCTACAATGCAGAAAATACTATTAGACTTCTTGACGATCCTGAGATTACAAGCACCGATATAAGAAAGAAAGTAGAAGTGAGAGCTGCCAGAGGAATTGGTTGTGTAGAAGCTCCTAGAGGAACGCTGATTCATGATTACGAGACAGATGAGAATGGGCTCATGACAAATGTTAACCTGATCGTTGGCACTACGCACAATAATGCTCCCATTAATATGTCTGTAAAAAGTGCAGCCAAAGACTTGATTAAAGATGGCAAATATGACCAGGGAATTCTGAATACGGTCGAGATGATGATCAGAGCTCATGATCCCTGTTTGTCCTGCGCTACTCACAGGTTGGATGGAAAACTCGGTGTGAAGATTGATATTGTTGATCCTGAGGGAAATACTTTAGCTACATTTTCGAATTGATAGCAGAGTTCATTAGCACACAACTATAGACCTAATATTCTCAAAACTCTCTCAGAATCTGGTTTAAACTTAATTCTAGCCATCCCAAATCCGAAATCTACCCTCAGTAAAGGGATAGATGCTTCGATTTAGAAATGGAATATCTCCCCGTCTACTGTCGAAAGAGAATCTTAATAGCCGGGTGTGGGAATATACTTTTTGGCGATGATGGGTTCGGACCCGAAGTCATAGAATATCTAACAAATCACTACAGTATTCCAGAAAACATATGCTTATTAGATGTGGGCACAGGCATAAGAAAAATTCTCTTTACTATTTCTTTAAGTGAGTCTCGACCGAAGATTATAGTGGTCATTGATGCTGTGGATAAAGGGAGAAAACCAGGTGATATTTTTGATATCTCCGTTGACGAAATCCCAAAAGAAAAAATCGACGATTTCTCAATTCATCAGGTCCCATCTTCTAATCTTTTAAAGGAATTGCAGGACTTACGTTCGATTAAAGTAAGAGTAATGGCTTGCCAAGTTAAAACAATACCGGAAACAATTCAATCTGGGTTGTCTGAACCGGTTAAAAAAGCTGTTCCTTTAATGGCTCAAAAGATTGCGGAGGAATTTTTCTAACATTGACTAATGAATACCTGAACAGTTACCATATGAATTCCTGAAAAGAGGTTATGGAAATCTAGAGTATGAGGGAACATGATGTCGGCCAAATTGAAATAAACGATGTCAAACATGCACTTAAAAGAAATGCCAAAGATAACTAAAATGACTTTAAGAGAAATCAAGGAACTCCTTCAGGCTGAGGTCATCCACGGAGATGAGAGTCTTGACGTAGAAATCACGTTTGCAGGGGGATCTGATCTGATGAGTGATGTCTTGGCCTTTGGCAAGCCAGGAATCCTCCTTCTGACCGGCTTATCCAATGCTCAATCGGTCAGAACAGCGAATATCATCGATGCCAAAGCCATTGTGTATGTTCGGGGCAAAAAACCAGATAAAATGGGGATCGAGCTAGCCAGGGAAAATGGGATTCCTCTTCTATCAACCAAGTACATGATGTACACAGCCTGTGGCCTGCTCTTCAGTCGGGGCCTTCCGGGAGTGAATGGCCTCTCGCATAAAAAATAATGATGAGCAGCGAGAATGGATTTTCTCAACAATTTGAAATCAAGGGTAGGGATTTCAGCAATGCTGGAAGGACATCCACCAGTATCAAAGAAATTCTCAAGGAAATCGGCATCGATCCTTCGATCATAGTACGCGCATCCATCGCCTCTTATGAGGCAGAAATGAATGTTGTAATGTATGCTCACAGAGGTGTCCTCACTCTGAACATTACTCCTGAGAAACTGCATCTTAAGCTCGAAGACGAAGGTCCTGGGATTGAGAACATCGATAAGGCTATGGAGGAAGGTTTTTCGACCGCCACTGACGAAATGCGGGAGATGGGATTTGGCGCAGGCATGGGACTCCCCAATATTAAAAAAAATTCTGATAAATTTGAGATTTCTTCCACCCTTGGAAAAGGAACGTCAGTAGACGTAATATTCTGTCTGGACAAAACAGAAAAAAAATGAATCAGTACTTCCACTCCATCCGGGTTGATACGGAAAAGTGTGACGGCCGGATGAAATGTCTACGTGCGTGTCCCACTGAGGCCATTAGAGTCAGAAATGGAAAGGCAATGATTATCGAAGAGAAATGCATCGATTGTGGAGAATGTATGATTGTATGTCCACAAGGTGCCATTGTCCCTCTGACGGATCCCTTCGGAGAACTCTCTAAATTCCGTCATACAGTCGCCATCCCCTCTCCTGCTCTGTATGCGCAGTTCGGAAGAGAAATATTGCCAGAGAAAATCCTCTCGGGGATAAAGAAACTGGGATTCGATGATGCTTTTGACCTCGCATTGACCTGTGGAGAAGTCAGTTTCGCCATCCAGGAATATCTTCGTGAATACAAAGGCCCCAAGCCACTCATCTCCAATGCCTGTCCGACTGTGGTGCGTTTGATCCAGGTCAAATATCCTGAGCTCATTGATCAAATAATTCCCGTCGAACCTCCAAGAGAATTGGCTGCTCGAGAAATAAAAAAGAAAAAATCAAAGGAACTTAAACTCCAAGAGAAAGATATCGGCACTTTCTATCTCACCCCCTGCCCCGTGAAAATGATCTCTATAAAACAGCCCGCAGAAAAAGGGAAGTCCTATTTGGATGGAGCCATTTCTATCTCAGATATTTACGGACCTCTCCTTTCTGCTTTGGAGGGCACCGAAAAAGGTAGCTACCGGAAAGCGCTGGAAAGCATATGTATTCTTGGGATAGGGTGGGCAATGGTTGGAGGCATTTGCCGAACCTTGAGGCTGAAAAATTCCCTGGCCGTTTCAGGGCTCAGTGAGATTTTAAAAGTCTTTGACGATATTGAAAGAGGAAAACTGAGAAACATTGACTTTATCGAAGCTTATTCCTGCACTCAAGGATGTGTTGGAGGCTCTCTGACAGTAGAAAACGTGTATATTTCTTACAACAAAATCCTTAAGCTGATTGAAACCTTAGAGTACGAACAAATAAAAGCTTGTCCGGATATCAGGGAGGTCAGGAAGCTTTACGGCCAGAAATACTTTTTTATCAAAGGAAAGTTTGAACCCCGTCCTCTCACACCTCTTGATAAAGATTTAGCCAAAGCTATAAAGAAAAGAAGAGATAAAGAGAATATATATGAATCATTGCCCAAAATTGACTGCGGGGCATGCGGCGCTCCCACGTGTTTGGCTTTTGCTGAAGATGTCGTCAGAGGAGAAGCAGAGCTAACCGACTGTATTATCAATCTTTCCCAAAATTTAACAAAGGTGTCATAGGAGTTGTCACAATTGCTAAATAAATCTGCTTTCCTTAGTCAAACCAGGTTTAGCACCAAAAAAAAGTAAAAAAGGAACGGCAATAAAATGAAATTAAAGGAAATCATTGAAAAATTACAGCTAAAAGTCTTAATAAGCCCTGAAAATTTTGATTTGGAGGTTACAGGCGGATATACAAGCGATCTGCTCAGCGATGTTATTGCCAACAGCAAACAAGGAAATCTCTGGATCACACTGCAAACCCATCAGAATATTATCGCAGTGGCCAAACTGAAAGACCTGACCGGGATAATCATCGTCAACAACCGTGAGCCTGATGAAGATACGATTGGAAAGGCAAAGGAGGAAAACATGCCCCTCCTTTGCAGCGAGGAAATGGCCTTTGAAATTTCGGGTAAATTATATGAATTGATGAGCTCATAATATTAATTCATGCTCAGACCTTTTAAAGCGGACTTGCATATCCACACATGCCTTTCTCCCTGCACGGAACTGGATATGTCTCCAAAGGGAATACTCGAAGCAGCAAAGAAAAAAGAAATAGACATCGTAGGCATTTGCGATCATAACTCATCTGAAAATTCTCTAGCTGTAATGAATGCTGTTAAGGAAATGAATGTTAATGTTTTGCCTGGCATGGAAGTGACCTCTCAAGAAGAAGTCCATGTCTTGGCCCTTTTTGACGAAATGGAAAACGCGCTCAAACTGCAGAAGCATGTCTATAAAAATCTGCCTGGAGAGAACGATGAAGATGCCTTTGGGATGCAAGTTATCGTGAATGAAAAAGAGGAAGTGTTGGGTTTTAATAATAAACTCTTGATTGGAGCCACAACTATTCCTCTTGAAGAAATCATTAAAATCATTCACTCCTCCGACGGAATAGCCATCGCATCTCATATAGATAGAGAATCCTTTAGCATCATCAGCCAATTAGGATTCGTTCCCGAAAATTTGGAATTGGATGCTTTAGAAATTTCTCCCAATATCACCTTCGAAGAAGCACAGAAAAGGTATACAAAAGATTATCCAATTACCCGCTTTTCTGATTCCCACTACCCTGATGACATAGGCAAGGGTTTTACATCTTTTCTGCTTAAAGACGGCACTGTAGCAGAAATAAAAAAAGCATTGAAAAATAAAGACGGAAGAAAATTGCTTTATTAGAATCCTCGATGGAAGATCTCTCTTTACACATTTTAGACATCGTCGAGAATTCAGTGGCGGCCAGAGCGGACAAGATTGAAATAAGAATATCCGAAGATAAAAAGAAGGATTTATTGTCTGTCGAAGTCATCGACAACGGTATAGGTATGGACGAGGAAACGGTGAAAAAGGCACTTGATCCTTTTTACACGACCAGGACTGTTCGCAGATTTGGTTTTGGATTGCCTCTTTTATCAGAAGCGGCCAAGGCAGCAAACGGTCACCTTTCCCTAAAATCTAAAGAGGGAGAAGGGACCAAGATCAAAGCCGATTTCCAGTACAGCCATATCGACCGGAAGCCTTTGGGCGATATCGCTCAAACGATCGTCATTCTTATTATAGGAAATCCTGAAATAGATTTACTCTATGTGCATAAAAAGAATAATCACATATACAGTTTGGATACGAAAAAAATAAGAGCTCAACTCCAGGATATGCCGATTAATTCTCTGGATGGGATTAGAATGATCAAGGAGGGTTTAAAAAAGAGGGGCTCAGGATAAGTGGTTAGGCCGGTGGTGGTTCGCCTTCCACTACAATTTCTGTTACAACTCTCCTCGTATAGAGAAGATGTTGTTTCTCTTCTTCTATTGATTCGACCTCAAAACCATCATTTTTGTATTTTTGCATCACATCCTGGGCTTCTTTCTTAGATTCATAAACAACACCATCCCACATGAATTTTTTTCCGTTTATTATTTTGGAGACATCAGGCATCTTTCTCTCCTAGGGACGTTCCCCAAAGGGACACTCTATAATTTTAAATCTTACATTTTATATCCTGCATAGGGTGTCCCTTTGGGGAATGTCCCTATGTTTTGTATGGACTGGGTCCTAACTTCTTGATCTGCTCTGTAAATTTTGTCGCCACCTGTGCAAATTTTGGGCCTTCGGATGCCGAAACCCATTCCAGTCGGAATCTTTCCTCTTCCAGGCCAAAATCCTCTAGCATGAGAACGATGGCCTCAGCTCTCTTCTCTGTTTTCAGATTTCCCTCTTCATAGTGACAGTCACCGGGGTGACAGCCGCAGATTAGCACACCATCCGCTCCTTTTGTTAACGCATCAATTACAAGATTGGGATGAACCATCCCAGAACACATCACTCTTATTATTCTGATATTGGAAGGGTATTGCATCCTGGACACACCTGCCAGGTCCGCCCCAGCATAGGAACACCAATTGCAACAAAAACTTACGATCAAGGGTTCAAATTCATCTTGCATTATTGCACCTCTAAAGCGGCATTGACCTGCGCCCCAATCTGTTCCAGCTTAAAGCCTCTTACAAATATTCCTTTCTTTGGACAGGTTGCCATACAACACCCGCAGCCCTTGCAGGCGGTTTCATCTACATCAACTGTCTTCTTTACTGTGCCTTCTTTCATATATTCGATTAATGTAATCGCTTGATAGGGACAAGGTTCAATACAGTAGGCACAACCATCGCAGTTTTCGTCTATTACCTGGGATATGTTCGCTTCTAATTCTACACTGTCTTTTGAAAGTATAGTTGCCGCCCTTGACGCTGCAGCTTGAGCCTGAATTATACTTTCTTCTATTGCTTTTGCCGAATGGGCTAAGCCGCATAAATAGACTCCATCTGTGGCAAAATCAACCGGACGCAATTTCATATGCGCTTCGAGAAAAAATCCTTCCTTGTTTAGCGGAACTTTTAAAGATTTTGCAATCTCTTCGTTCCCCTCATCAGCAACTATTCCTGTGGATAATACCACTAAATCCGCAGAGATCTCTATCGGTATTTTTAAAGTCTGGTCAAAGACCTCCACTTGCAGCCCGTCTCTATTCTTAGCAACTTCTGGCTTCCGGTCTTCTTCATATCTCATGAACATGACACCCTTCTGTCTTGCCTCGGTATAATAGCTTTCTCTGAATCCATAAGTTCTGATATCTCGGAATAATACATAGACATTTGTTTCAGGGGAAAGTTTTTTTATTTTCAAAGCGTTCTTAACGGATTCTGAACAACAGATCCTTGAGCAATAGGGCCTTTCTTCATCCCGAGAACCCACGCATTGAATCATGACAATGGCTATGGGTATGCCATTTTTATCTGGAGTTGACCATTCTCCGTTTGAGCCCAGGCGCTGTTCAAGTTCGATTTGGGTGATGACTCTTTCATCCTGACCATACAAATATTCTTTTGGTTTATATTCTTGGGCACCGGTGGCAACAATTACCACACCATGCTCAAACTCTTTTGATTTTTCCTTCGAGGAAACTGTTGTTTTAAAATTTCCAATAGTCCCTTCAATGCTTTCTATTTTGGCTTCAGTGTATAAATGAATTTTTTCAGTCTTTTTTACCTGTTCTACAAGGTTTTTTAATTCCTTTTGGGGGCTCTCTCCGTTCAGTAAATAATGAATGCGTCTCAGGTTTCCTCCCAACTCTTTTTCTTTCTCCACTAAATGGACATCAAATCCCTGACCTGCGAGTTCAGCTGCAGCAGTCATGCCGGATAGTCCGCCACCGATAACCAGTGCAGATTTAGTTATGGGCACAGACCTTTTTTGCAGAGGTTCTATTAATCGAGCTTTAGCCACTGCCATTCTGATCAAGTCTCTGGATTTTACCGATGCTTTTTCTGGTTCCAGCATATGCACCCATGAGCACTGATCTCTGATATTGGCCATTTCAAAGAGATACGGATTCAACCCGGCCTCCCGGATCGTGTTTCTAAACAGAGGTTCGTGAGTCCGGGGTGTACAAGAGGCGACGACTACACGATTCAAGCTATGCTCTTTGATTTTCTCTTTTATCCTCTCTTGAGTATCGTTTGAACAGGTATACAGGTTATTCTCTACATAAACAACGTCGGGAAGTGTTTTTACGTATTCAACCGCATCAGGAACATTTACCACACCAGCAATATTTGTTCCGCAATGGCAGACGAATACTCCGATCCTCGGTTCCTGTCCTGAGACATCTATTTCTGGCGGAAATTCCTTTGGAATGATTAAGCTACCCTTGACATCTTTAAGAAGTGATAGAACTTTGGATGATGCACCTGATGCCTGCATCACAGTTTCAGGTATATCTTTAGGTTCTGTGAATGGGCCAGATACATAAACTCCTTCGCGAGTTGATTCAACCGGTCTAAAGGTAGATGTTCTGCAGAAATTGAATTCATTTAATTCAATACCGAATTTTTCTGAAATGTCCTTTACAGATTTTGGAGGTTGTAAACCGACAGATAAAACAACCAGGTCATACTCACGAGATACCTTCTTATCATCCTCAGCTAGATATTCAATTATAAGATTTTTTGTTTGAGGAATTTCTTTCACAGAAGGTGGACGACATCTGATATATTGAACTCCGAGCTCCTTGGCCCGTTGATAATATTCATCAAAACCCTTACTGAATGCACGCATGTCCATGAAAAATACATCACATTCTAAATCTCCGTGAACATGCTCCTTAGCGATGATGGCTTCCTTAGTTGCATACATACAGCATACAGAGGAACAATAATCCCTATCCACGTCGCGAGAGCCGACACATTGTATAAATCCTATCCTCTTTGGTTCAGTTTTATCAGAGGGTCTTAAAACTTTGCCTAAGAATGGCCCAGAAGCAGATAATATTCTTTCAAATTCAAGCGAAGTGACAACATTTGGATAAAGTTCATATCCCAATTCTTCCTTGATTTTTGCATCAAATATTTCAAATCCTGGGGATAAGATGACTGCACCGATATTCAATTCCATATCTTTGTCTTTCTGTTCATAATCAATGGCTTCTGCTTCACAAAACTCTTTGCAGACTCCACACTCATCTCTAAGCATATGTACGCAGTATCTTTCATCAATGGTAGCCTTATTGGGAACAGCCTGTGGATAAGGAATAAAAGCAGCTGATCTTTTAATCAATCCTTCGTCAAACTCATTTGCGATAGGGATTGCTTTGTTCTTGCTGATTTCCTCAAGCTTGATCCTTTCGGTCGGACAAATAAAAGCGCACGCTGCGCAGCTCTGGCATACATCAGAGAGTGCATTAAAAGGTGGATTGACTTCCCGCTTGGAACCACGATTTACAAAACTTATAGCACTGATACCCATTCTTTCATTACACATCCGTACGCATAGGCCGCAGAGAAAACAATCATCATTTTTCTTCTTAAACCGTGTTTCTTTTACAGCATGCTCTTCGGCTATTTTCTGTATCGCTTCTGAATCAGGACATCTCGCCAATAACAGTTCAATCATCACTTTGCGTGTTTTTTTAACTCTTTCTGTATTCGTGTCCACTTTTAAATTGTTGATAGCTGGATAAGTGCATGAGGTCTGAATTGTCGCTCCGCCGTTTTGAGAAACTTCCACCAAACAGAGTCGGCAGGCTCCATACGGAGCCAGAGCTTTATGATAACATAGAGTCGGTATCTTTATTCCAGTGCTCTCAATGCATTCCAAAAGTGTTTGACCTTCAGGGAATTCACCCTTTTTACCATTTATAGTCAGCTCTATCACACCGAGCCTCCGTTTAAATTATACTTTATAAAATTCTCTACACTCATTAATCCAAATGTTTTCTTATCGTCAAACGCCACAGTTTCTATTTCAGGAAGCATTAATTTTTTCTTCCGTCATTATTCTTCTTTTTTCATATCTGGTATCTCTATTACGGCTTTAATTTTTTTCTTCTTTGGTTCTTCTTTTTGTTCTACCGCTTCCTTTGGTTTTTCTTCTTCCTTTTTTTCTGCTTTCTCTTCCTCTTTTTGTTCGACTTTCTCCTCTGGCTTTTCTTCTTCTTCTTTTTTCTCCTCTTTATCTTCTGCCTTTATCTCCTCTTTTTCCTCTACGACTTCTTCCTTTTTTTCTTCTTCTTTTTCTACGGCTTCATAATCTTCTTCTTCCTCTAAATCACATCTGAGACAGCGCTTGGCTTCAGCAATTGCATTAGCCTCTGTATATCCTATTTCTACCTCATTGAAATTATCAATCCTCTGTGCTACTGGTATTAATGGCATTTCAGGTTTCTTGAGTTCCTTGATTTCTTCCTCCGAAAGTTGAATCGGCTCGACATACACTGCAGGTCGAGTCTTTTCATACTTTCTTTCCAGTTTTTCTCCCCTTAAGTATTTGTCTATCATTTGAGCTGCAACTTTCGCGTGAGCCATAGCTTCGGTGACCGTATTCGGACCGGATACTGCATCACCACCCGCAAATATCCCTTCTTTATTTGTGAGTAAAGTTTCCGGATCGACTTCAATAGTATTCCACTCAGAAATTTTCAGCCCATTCCCACTTGCCAGTGAAGATACGTCCGGTTCCTGGCTTATTGCCAGGATTAGAGTATCTGCTTCAGCTTTAAATTCTGAGCCTTCAATCGGAACAGGTCTTCTTCTCCCACTCTCATCTACGTCCCCGAGCTCCATCCTGATACACTCTATGGTATTAACCTTGCTGTTGCTCGACTGGACTTTTATCGGAGTCACGAGAAATTGTATATCAATCCCTTCCTTAATGGCTTCTTCGATTTCACTCTTAATAGCAGGCATTTCTGCCTTTGTTCTTCGGTAAAAGATTTTTGTATCCTTTCCTAAACGCTTTGTGAGTCGAGCAGCATCTATAGCTGAATTTCCACCCCCAACGACTATCACCTTATCCCCTATCTTCACGTCATTGCCTAAGTTGACATCTCGCAGGAACTCTACCGCATCTATTACCCCGTCAGCATCCTCACCCGGGATTTTCATCTTTAATCCTTTATGAGCACCGATAGCAACGAAGACTGCTTTATATTCCTCCTTCA
The DNA here is from genome assembly GCA_964608785.1 of uncultured Eubacteriales bacterium. GTDB lineage: Bacteria > Acidobacteriota > Aminicenantia > Aminicenantales > Aminicenantaceae. The sequence continues at coordinate 6,035 of CAZSPM010000002.1, read as the reverse complement.
GTTTATCTAGCGGAATATCTTTTCCAATCGTCGTGTTCAACTTAATTTCAACGCCTGATTTTTTTATCCTTTCTATCTCATATTCCAGTATATCCCTGGGTAATCTGAATTCCGGAATGCCTAAGGCAAGCATACCACCTGCGACTGGCTGGCTTTCAAACATAGTGACTCTATATCCCTCCAGTGCAAGGTAATAGGCGCAGGTCAGTCCTCCCGGACCAGAGCCGACCACGGCAATCTTCTCCTCTCTCTCGCCTTTTGGTTTTTCTTCCCCGTTAACATCATGCTTCATCTCATAATCTGCGAGAAAACGTTTTAGCGATCGAATTGCTATAGGATCACCCCAATCTCCTGCCACGCACTTATCTTCACAAGGAGCATGACAAACACGTCCACAGATGAGAGGAAGAGGATTCTCTTTTCGAACTATCTTAATTGCTTCTTCAAATTTTCCCTGAGCGATAAGCCCAATATAACAGGGAGCATCCTGTGAGAGTGGACATATATGCTGGCAGGCAGATGAAACTAAACCTTTGCAGACTAAAGCAGAGCATCTTTTATACTTAATATGTTCGATATATTCATCTTTAAAATTTCTTATAGTAGAAAGAACAGGTTTGGGAAGTGTTTGTCCAAGTCCACACAGGGATGCATCTATTATTGCTTCACATAAATCAGTTAATAATTCTATATCACCTTCATCTCCCTCCCCATTTGTTATTCTATTGATTATCTCAAGCAGAGCATCTGAACCTTCTCTACAGGAAGTGCATTTGCCGCAGGATTCGTCATTGGTAAATTTAAGAAAATATTTTGCCATATCAACCGTACAGGAATCTTCATCAATGACTATCATACCGCCGGAACCCATGATAGAGCCTGCTTCCTTTAGTCGTTCATAATCTACAGGTAAATCAAGTAAAGAAGCGGGAATAAAACCTCCTGAAGGGCCTCCTGTTTGCACGGCTTTTAATTTCTTGTTGTAAGGAATCCCTCCACCAATATGATAAATTATCTCCCGCAAGGTTATTCCCATTGGCACTTCAACCAGGCCAGCATTATATATATTTCCGGCAAGAGAAAAAACTTTTGTCCCTTTACTCGTTTCGGTTCCGATTTCAGAGAACCATTTTGCTCCCCAGTTAATGATGACTGGAACATTGGCCCAGGTTTCTACATTGTTTATATTTGTGGGTTTCCCGAATAAGCCGTTCTGGGCTGGAAATGGGGGTCTCTGTCTTGGTTCAGGGGGTTTGCTCTCTATGGATGCGATCAAAGAAGTTTCTTCACCACAAACAAATGCTCCTGCTCCTCTAAAAATATCTATATTAAAATCAAATCCAGATTCAAAAATTTCTTTCCCGAGTAAACCATATTCTCTGGCATCTTTTAACGCTTTTTCTAACCGCTCGATAGCCAGCGGGTACTCAATCCTTACATATATGTATCCATGAGACGCGCCAATAGCATAAGCCCCTATAGCCATACCTTCAAGGATAGAGTGGGGGTCCGCTTCTAAAATACTCCTATCCATAAAAGCACCCGGGTCGCCTTCATCGGCATTGCATATGACATATTTAGGTTCCCCTTCAGCTTTTCTGCATAACTCCCATTTCAGCCCTGTGGGAAATCCTGCACCCCCTCTACCTTTTAATCCTGATTTTTTTATCTCATCAATCACCTCTTCAGGAGACATTGAACCTATAACTTTTGCTAAAGCTTTATATCCATCATTAGCGATGTATTCTTCTATGTTGTCAGGGTCAATCAATCCACGATTTCTAAGTGCAATTAGTCTCTGTCCCATATAAAAGGGAATATCCCGCATCTTCGGAATAGGCAATTCTTCCCCAGGAGGAACATACATCAATGATTTTACAGGTCTCCCTTTAAGGAAATGCTCTTCAACCAAATGGGGGATATGCTCTTCTTTTAAATATTGATAAAACACTCCATCAGGTTGAACTATAAGGATTGGTCCTCTTACACAAAGACCACTTGCACCGGTGGGGACTATCAGAATATCATTTTCTAATCTCTGTTTGCTGATTTCAGCTTCCAAAGCATCCTTTATGTGTAAAGCACCATTTGATATACAGTTTGTGCACGTGCAAATCATCGCATTTGCTCGATATGCCATTCTTTATTTCCTTTTAAAGTACTCTTTCGCTTCCTGTAGCCAAAGCATATTCTGTTACTATTTCGCCTCCAATTACATGCTTTTCGAAGATCTTTTTCGCTTTTTCTGGATTAAGGTCAACATATTTTACTGGAGGCTTATCCTGAAGTTCTACTGTAATCATTGGCTCACGGCTGCATAGACCAGCACAACTCGATATAGTCACAATCACATCCTTCAGATCCCGCTTCTCCACTTCTTCCATTAAGGCACTCATTACAGGTCTTGCGCCAGCAGCAATCCCACATGTTCCCATATGGACAATGACTCTTGCTCTAGCTTTTCCTTCTCTTAAATGAATAGTTCTTTTTATTTTTTCACCAATTTTGTCTAAATCTTCGGGTTTAATCTTTGGCATCTATTCGCCCTCTCTTATTTATATTCCCTAAGGATATCAGGCACCATTGCCTGTTTCATATATCCATATATCTCATCATTAACAGTCATAACAGGAGACTGCCCGCAGCAGCCAAGACAGTTGACTGCCTCTATACTGAATTTTAAATCCTGTGTGGTCTCCCCGAGTTTAATGCCTAATCTTTTTTCAACTTCAGTCAAAATTCTCTTGCCACCTTTAACATAGCAGGCAGTTCCCATACAAATTCTTACGATATTTTTACCTCTAGGAACCAGACTGAAAGCGTTGTAAAAAGTTGTCAGTCTAAAGGCCAGACTCAAAGGATAATTTAATTCCTGAGCTATATACTTGATCACATTTTCTGGAAGAAAACCATATTCATCATGGGCATCTTCTAAAACAGGTAGTAATACATCAGTCTTATCTTTATAATCATCAATTATTTTTTTTATTTTTGCCTGGTCCTCTGATGGGATCTCTATTACTTCTTTATCCGGAGTAACATATATAACATTGCTCACAGGACAATTTGAAACACATAGCCCACAACCTGTACATTTTTCTTCATCTATATATCTTGGCCTTTTCTTCAATTTTATTTGGAAATTTCCAGGTTCTCCACTTATACTTTCAATGTCAGCCAAAGTAATTATATCGATATCTTCATGTCTGCCAATTTCAACCAACCTGGGCGCCATCGTACACATGGCACAATCGTTTGTAGGGAAAGTCTTATCAAGTTGGGCCATCACTCCGCCGATAGCTGGTTTATTATCAACCAGATAAACCTTTATTCCGGATTCTGCTAAATCGAGTGCTGCCTGCATACCCCCAATTCCACCGCCAATAACCAATGCAGCACCGATTTTGTTGTTCTCTGTTTTGCTATTAGACATTTTTTTGTTATTAGACATTTTCTAATACAGCCCTTTCGGGCATCTGCCGTTCAAGTGCCTTTTCTTTGACCGCTTGAAAGTAAATCGCCAAAGGCCGGTAAATCATGTGGGAAAACTTGCCGAATGGGATTTCTACTACTAACATGGGAACAACTATGACCAGGTGAAGGGCATATGCGTAGTGCGTTACGAGTTCGAGTCCTAAATACCTGAAGATGTGAATTGCAATCCCACTCACTGCAGTTAGAAACAACAATATTGGTAAAGTCCAGTCAGTCAGGCCAGAAAACTTATGTATTTCTTCGCGTTTCTTAATACGTCCTATCAGGATTTCCCCTGCTGCAAAGAGTAAAGCTCCGGCAGCCAAATAACCCAGCCATCTTTGAGGGTGATAAATAGGGTAAATATTGTCCGTTTGAAACCACTTCAGGAAGAAAATTTTGATAAAGACCATCAGAGTGCATCCTGTTACCAGCAACAAGTGTTTTATCCAGCGCTTTTTATCTGTACAATCTCGATACCGTATCTGAGTGACCGCATGGACTATTAATGTCTTTGCTTCGGTAAGGTAGAAACGGAAAGGTATTTTCTCATTATTGCCCTTGTGCATGGTGAACCAATACATCCGAAAGGCGTTGGATATCAAAAAGAACAAGGATATGAAAAAAACTGAAAGTGTAAAAATTGTAATCATTCCAAACATATGCTCCAATCCCATGGGTTCTGAGGCGAAATCGGGGAATGCCAATCCTATAGCATAGATATGATAGAGTCCCACCAGTAGTAAAACAATGGCTCCCACTATGGAGAGCGCTCCTATTTCCCATGCTTTTGAGCTGTAGATTTTTGAAGAGAGGCCTGTCCAGTCATATTGTGCTGTGAGATATCGTCGGAGAGTCATCATTGTCTCCCCTGGTTCTGTTTCTCTCGGGCAAGCCGTAGAACAATCGCCACAGTAGTAACACAGCCACGGCTCCAAGCTGCTTTTCAATAATTTTCTCAAGCCGAACGTAGTATATCTCATTATCCTGCGCGGAAATGAAGCTGAGTCTTTTGTTAAATCACATGTTACCGTGCAACTTCCACATTGCAGACAGGCGTTGGGATCGAATTTGCCATACTTTCGAACCTCACCCAACAAACTAGGATCACTTTTAATATTCATCATGCATACACCATGTTATGAAAGAAATCCTCTTTTTTCAAATTTAAGAGCATCCTTACTGTATTTATTATTCTGGAAATAAATATTAGGAAGGAGATGGCGAATTTTTTCTATCTCTTTGTATGAGGACATCGGTAATGAAAACTTAGTATAAATATAGTTTTTAGTGTAATTATAGATAAACTATTGAATAGCTTATAATTACATAGAATTCTATCTTATTAATTTTTCGTTGTCAATAGAAAAACAAAAAAATTTCCCTTCCACAATCAAAGTCATAGCGATTGAGACAAAAAGTATGTATAATCTTGGAGAAGGATTGACCAAGGAAATGAAGAAAAAAGAGATACTTGTTTTGGAAGAGCTTCTCGGTTCCAACAAAAAAATTGCCTCCAAAATAAGAAAAAAGCTTGAGGAGAAAGGAATTCTCACCATCAACCTCCTAAGCTCACCAGGCGCTGGAAAAACCACTCTTTTAGAGAGAATCGCAGAAACGCTGAAGACAGATTACAAAATGGCAGTCATCGAAGGAGACATAGAGACAGAAAGGGACGCAGAGAGGATTAGGGCAAAGGGAATTCCTGCCTGGCAGATTATCACCGGAGGAGCCTGTCATCTCGAGGCAAAGATGGTGGGCAAAATCTTTTCTGAAATCCCGTCTGACTTAGATTTTCTCTTTATTGAGAATGTCGGTAACCTTGTCTGTCCGGCAAGCTATGACCTGGGGGAAAACATAAGATGTGTGCTTCTCTCGAGTCCTGAAGGAGACGATAAACCCAAAAAATACCCCAAGGCTTTTACAACATCTGATTGCTTGATCATCACAAAGGCTGACCTTGTCCCTTCCGTTCCTTTTGATTTTGAGAGAGCACAGAAAGAAGCCTTAGAGATAAATCCAAAGCTAAAGACGTTTATAACTTCCCCCCTCAAAGGTGCAGGTATTGACAAAGTCCTGGACTACTTCATTGACTCACTCAATAAATTGCGTCAAGAGAATGCATGAACTCTCCATCGTGGCCAACCTCTTTGAAATCATAAAAGAGCAAGCTGAAAAAGCCAAAGCAAAAAAAATTGTTCTTGTTAAATTAGAGGTAGGCACATTTTCAGGTGTTGTCCCTGAACTTCTAGAAACGGCCTTTGATATCTATAAAAAAGAAACCATAGCATCTGAAGCAAAATTAGAAATAGAAGAAGTTCTCCTCAAAGTCCGATGTCAAAAATGTCATACAGAGATGATCAAGGATGATTATGTTTTTATTTGCAATAAATGCGGCTCCCAAGAGTTGAAAACTTTATCGGGAACAGAACTGCTCCTCGAAAAACTGGAATTGGAAGTCTAAAAAATGTTAAATACTTATATAATTTTGAAGGGAGGAAAACAGATGAAAAAAAGCACAGCTAAATATTTAATCAACGGGCTCATATTAATCGTTTTCT
>CAZSPM010000001.1:0-27375 GCA_964608785.1 uncultured Eubacteriales bacterium | reverse complement strand
TAAATGACAAGATGATACTCCTACGGTTAGATTTTACATGATTCGATTCGCCTCCTTGAACATTTCTTTAAAAAGTATTAGGATGAAAAAGTCTCTGCTTGATAAAAAAACTAATCCTCTTTCGAATAAATATTTGAGCGGAAAAGTACCCATTTAAGATGGCAATTCTTGAAGTTGAAAACCTCTCTGCCGGATACGGAAACGGGCATGTCATAGAGAACATCTCCTTCTCTTTGAAAAAGGGAGAATTCATTTCCATCCTCGGACGGAATGGCTCTGGCAAGAGCACTTTGATGAAAGCTCTCCAGGGGCTGCTAAAGGATGTCTCAGGCAAGACTGCTGTTGAGGGCGAAGATATCTTCTCTCTCAGTCCAAGAAAAGTTGCCAAAAAAATTGCCTATGTCCCTCAGATATTCAGTTTCTCATTCGAATTCAGCGTGATGGAAATCGTTCTCATGGGAAGGTATATACATCAAGGTCGATTGCGATCTGCTCCCTCAGATCACAAGATAATCGATGAAGTCATGAGTCTCACGCAAATTGACCATCTGAAAGAAAAAAAAATAGCTCATTTGAGCGGTGGAGAACGCCAGAGGGTCTTCATTGCTCGCGCGTTGGCCCAGGACGCACCGCTCCTTTTTCTTGACGAACCCAGCTCTCACCTAGATATTAGCTATCAAGTGGGAATTTACCATATTCTCAAGCGACTCCAGGAGGTGAAAGGCAAGACTGTACTCTTGACAGAACACAATATCAACTTGGCTATACCTTATTCTCAAAAACTCCTGTTTCTCAAAGAGGGCAAAATTCAAGCCCAAGGCAGTCCAAAAGAGCTGATTACAAAAGAAAACATCAATAAAGTTTTCCAGGCAGATGTAGACATAAGAGAAAACCTTCACTCCAGACTTCCCGAAATATCTCTAATTCCAAAGCTACCAGAGAAGACATGAACCGCAAAAAGATCCCTCTCGTTTGTTTGTTACTTCTTCTATGCTTCCTCTCATTTGGGAGTCAAAACAAAATCATCAGGGATGCTTTAGGATCTCTTTACACTATCAAATCTCCTCCTCAAAGAATCATCTCTCTGGCTCCCAACATCACGGAAATCCTTTTTGCCTTGGATCTAGGGAAAAGGATCGTCGGGGTCACGCGCTATTGTGACCATCCACAGGAGGCTAGGGAAAAGGAGATAATCGGAGGACTGATTGATCCTAATTTAGAAAAAATAATAGCATTGAACCCGGACTTAGTCATAGGCTTTCGGGGGAATACTCTAAAGGTCCTTAACCGCATAAGGAGTCTTGATCTTCCACTGTTTGCCTTAGAAATGAAGTCGGATCTCGAATCCATATTTCCTCTGATCATGAAGATAGGAACCATCACCCGAAAGGAAGAAGAGGCCGAAACTCTTACCCGATCCTTGAGAAAAAAATATACTGATATCCAGCAAGCACTTCGATATGTTCGCCATGAGCCCAGAGTCTTCCTCCTTCTTCATGGTATGGGTCTCTGGACTTGTGGGAAAGAGAGTTTCCTCAATGACCTTATAAAAAAAGCTAGAGGAGTAAATATTGCGGGAGATGTACCCAGGAAATGGCTTCATTACAACAGAGAACAATTTATCCACAAAGATCCTGAAGTCATCATCATTTTATCCAAATCACAAGAAGAGTTTTTAAGAGCAAAAGAACGGATTAAAAACGAAACCCAACTTAGGCAAATCAAAGCAGTTTCAACAGGCAGAATCTATTTTCTAGATGAAAACCTATCCACAAGACCCGGTCCTCGGCTCATAGATGCCCTTACCGAGCTGGCTCTCCTCCTCCATCCTCAATACTTCGAACAGAAACCATGAGAACAGATCTAAAAAAATCTGGTTTCCTCATTATTCTCCTCGTCCTCCTCACATCAGGACTCCTGATTTCTCTCCTTATAGGGCCTGTTCACACGGATTTTCGGGATTTATGGGACCTTATTATCAATCAAGACAAAACACACGGTAAAATTTTCCTCGATCTCAGGCTCTCCCGCGCGCTTCTCGCTTTTCTGGTAGGAGCGAGTCTTTCACTCTCCGGCGCGGTCCTCCAGGGCTATTTCCAAAATCCTATGGCTGGGCCCTTTGTCGTAGGGGTGTCTTCAGGCGCATCATTCGGAGCTATTCTCTCCATATATCTAGGATTGAACATACAACTGTTCGGTTTCTCCCTCCAAAGTGTTTTTGCTTTTGCATCTGGATTTGCCATTGTCTCCTTTGTTTATCTCCTGTCTCAGAGAAAAGGAGTCTATAAAGTTGAGACTTTACTCTTAACAGGAATTGCGGCGGGAGCCCTGGCTTCGGCTTTAACGTCATTTTTGATATTCTTGAAATCAGAATCCTACGAACAGGCCGTTTTCTGGCTCCTAGGAAGTTTCGCTCTTGCTGGCTGGAATCAAGTGACTGCTATGTTACCCTATTTTTTCCTCTGTTTTTTTGTGGCTCAATGGCTAGCCAAAGATATGAACCTCCTCGTTCTCGGGGACGAGACAGCCCAATCTCTTGGCTGTCCTGTTAATCGTATCAGAAAGGTTTTCCTGGCTGCTTCTACACTGCTAGCCGCTTCTTCGGTCTCGGTCGCCGGGATAATCGGTTTTGTCGGCCTGATTGTCCCCCATTGGGTTCGGATTTTGATCGGGCCTGACCACAGACATCTCTTTTTCTTTTCCTCTCTCACAGGAGGTGTTTTTCTCGTTTACTCTGATCTCCTCGCTCGGACTCTGCTCCCTTCTACAGAGCTACCTATCGGTATCATTACAGCAGTAATAGGTGCTCCTTTCTTTATCTATCTCCTGAACCAGCGAAGATAACCGGGATCAGCTTGCCTCTTTTCCGAACGAAATGCTAAAATGAAATGCACTCATGAAATTCTTTTTTGTCCGGGACTATCGGCATAAGTATAGATATTTTTCTACCGTTCCCGTCACCCAAATTCAAATCAAATTTTCTCGCTGGAAGAAAATATGGGAACTCGCTAAAAATAAGCTTATGCTTTTGCCCCAGAGAATTCTCAGGCAAGAACAGGCGTTCGGAAGAATCCTAAAATGGGACGAAAATAAGATTCAGATTCTCTATTCCGGACAACTTAATGAGAAGAAGATAAGAACTAAATTTTATTTTTTCCTCCAAAGGCAGAGAACTAAACATATTCTTCTTCTTATCGGCGAAACTCTTCTTCTACCCATAAGCGGATTGGCGGTTTTGCTGCCCGGTCCAAACGTTTTCTTTGGTGTATTAGCACTTCTAATGATTACTCATTGGCGGGCCTTCAGGGGAATTTCCAGACTTTTAAAAAAGAAATATGAATTTATCTCCTCCCCACTCCTTGAAGAATGGGATATAGCCCTAGAATCTAAAAAAATGGAAAATTTTCCAAAAATTCTAGATAAAATCTCAAAAAAATACGATCTCAGCAATATCCACCAGGTCCTCTGGAAATAGTGGGGACGTTCCCCAAAGTGACACCCTATGATTTGAAATTGGGGAGCTTCCCTTTTTGATAGGGTGTCATTTTGGGGAACGTCCCCTTTTAATTAATTGACAAAGTCTTGTTTTTATTTTATTTATTAAATGCGATGTCGCTGACCCTAAACCAATTTTTGCTTCTCGTGATAACCATTGCCGTTGTGGTCGCTGTTACTTTTCTCATAACGCTCTTTATTCAATTCCGCAAGACAGCCAGAGAGGGAGAAAAAGTTCTGTTTGAAGCGAGAAATCTCATCAATAATCTAAAGCAAACTGAACGAAAAATTAATGCCAAGATCGATGATGTCGATGATGTTGTCAAAGCTACTAAAAAAACCGCTGAGAGCATATCAGAAATCGCATGGTTTTTATCCGCAAAGGTTATAAAGCCCTCCTCTAAATTCTGGCCCATTCTGCTCCCTGTTCTTCGAGTTGGTTGGCGACGGCTGAAAAAACGAAAGGAGGATAAAAATGGCTAATGATAGGTGTTCGAGTGCCTTGGAGGTAACTCTGTCTTTTCTCGTAGGAGCGGCCACAGGTTTCGTACTGGGTATACTTTTTGCTCCAGCAAGCGGAGAAGAAACAAGGAAAAAAATCCAAGAAGGCGCCACCAAAACAGCAGAAAAAGCGAAAGAAGGCTATGAAAAAGTTGCTAAAGAGGCTGAGAAAGGAATCAAGATTGTAAAGGAAAAAACCACCGAAGGAATAGACGTTATAAAAGATTTCGTAGAGAAAAAGAAGGAAGAACTCCAAAAGAAACCAGCCGAAGGACTTCCCCCTGAGAAGTGAGCCAAAGAACTAGATTCTCTATTTAGCGAGTACAAAAGCCACTTTATTCGCACGCTCTCATATCCAAAAAAATTCATCAGAATCCATGAAAAAAGAAAGAGCTATAGCTGAAATTAAATCCAGAGAAATATTAGATTCGAGAGGAAAGCCCACTATAGGCACTCTTGTCTTCCTCCATTCCGGAGTTGTTGGAAAGGCATTTGTTCCTTCTGGAGCTTCCACAGGAAAACATGAAGCTCTGGAATTGAGAGATGGAGATTCTTCTCGATACTTCGGGAAAGGCGTCCTTAGAGCTATCTCGAATGTAAAAGATGTTATTTCCCCCGAAATTGTAGGATTAGATGCTCTTTCCCAAAATGAAATAGATAAGAAGTTGATCGAGCTGGATGGCACACCTTCCAAGAGCAACTTGGGCGCCAATGCTATCCTCTCTGTTTCCATGGCTGTGGCTCATGCTGCTGCGCAAGCATCAAATATGCCTCTCTACAGCTATTTAGGGAAAAAAGAAAACTATCGATTGCCCGTACCTCTGATTAATATTCTTAACGGCGGTTCTCATGCTGATAACAACGTCGATATTCAGGAATTTATGATTGTTCCGGCAAGAGGACCTACTTTCACCGAAGCAATAAGAAAAGCTGCAGAAGTCTTTCATCACCTCAAAAAAATACTACAGAAGAAAGGGTACAGCACTTCTGTAGGAGATGAAGGTGGCTTTGCTCCGAACTTGAGGTCGAACGAAGAAGCTCTTGAGCTGATTTGTGAAAGCATCCAAAAATCTGGTTACTCTCTCGGCCAAGATATCTATCTTGCCCTTGATACCGCCGCATCAGAATTCTATTCCGATAAAACATACGTCTTTAAAAAATCGGATGGCTCAAAAAGATCATCCACCGAGATGACTGAATTCTACCAATCACTCGTCAAAAAATACCCCATCATATCCATCGAGGATGGGCTTTCAGAAGATGATTGGGAGGGCTGGAAGGTCATGACAAATGCCCTTGGTAAGCATATCCAGATTGTCGGAGATGATATTTTTGTCACCAATCTGGAAAAGCTTAAAACCGGAGTGGATCAAGGAATTGGCAACTCCATTCTTATCAAGCTGAACCAGATAGGCACTTTAACCGAGACTATAGAAACTGTGCGTTATGCCCACGAGAAAGGATATTCCACAGTGATATCCCACCGCTCGGGTGAGACCGAGGATACGTTTATAGCAGACTTAAGCGTTGCCCTAGACTCAGGTCAGATAAAAACCGGTTCTTTGAGTCGAAGTGAGAGGGTAGCCAAGTACAACAGGCTTTTAGAAATAGAAGATGAGCTCGGAGATAAAGGTAATTATGCAGGCGCTCTGGCCTTTGCCAAGTACATCTCTCACGTCTGAATAATGGCCTCGAATAAAGAGAGAAAAACCAAATTTTTAACCTCATCCCAGATAGAAGTTAAAAAAGTCTATAGCCCCAAAGATCTGGCCCAGTTCAACCAATCTGAACAGCTGGGAGAACCTGGAAAATATCCATTCACAAGAGGAGTCTATCCCACGATGTATAGGGGAAAGCTGTGGACCATGCGGCAGTATGCAGGCTTTGGAACTGCAGAGGAATCCAATAAAAGATACTGTTTTCTTCTCTCCCAGGGTCAAACTGGACTGAGTGTCGCCTTCGATCTGCCCACCCAATTGGGCCTTGACTCAGACGATCCCCAAGCCCGAGGTGAAGTGGGAAAGGTGGGAGTTGCCATTGACTCCATCGACGATATGGAAATCCTCTTCTATCGAATTCCTCTGGATAAGGTCAGCGTCTCCATGACGATCAATTCCACTGCGGCCATTATTCTGGCCATGTATCTATCCTTAGCTCGGAAGCGAGGAATTGACTGGACCGAGCTCTCGGGTACAATCCAGAATGATATTCTGAAAGAATACATAGCTCGCGGAACCTACATCTATCCACCTCAAGCTTCTCTGAAAATCATCACGGACATTCTGGCCTTTTGCCAAAATAATGTCCCCAGCTGGAACACCATGAGCATCAGCGGTTATCACATTAGGGAGGCCGGAGCCACGGCAGTCCAAGAACTTTCCTTTACCTTGGCGAACGCAATCACTTACATCGAGGCTGCAGTGAAAACAGGCCTTGATGTGGACAATTTTGCCCCTCGTCTATCCTTCTTTCTTGCTTCTCATAATGATTTCTTTGAAGAGATTGCTAAGTTCCGCGCCGCACGACGAATCTGGGCACGTCTCATGAAAGAAAAATTCCGCGCTGAAAATCCTCTCTCTTGGAAATTCAGATTCCATACGCAAACAAGCGGAGTCACTCTGATAGCTCAACAACCAGAAAACAACGCTCTTAGAGTTACGCTTCAAGCTATGGCCGCTGTTATAGGCGGAACCCAATCCCTTCACACAAATTCCAGAGACGAAGCCCTAGCTCTTCCGAGTGAGGATTCAGTCCAGATAGCTCTCCGGACTCAACAGATCATTGCCCACGAAAGCGGAGTGGCTAATACTGTGGACCCTTTAGGCGGCTCCTATTTTATCGAATCTCTGACAAATCAGGTTGAGGAAAAGGTTAATGAGTACCTCCAGAAAATAGAAAATATGGGAGGAATGCTAGCCGCTATAGAAAGAGGATTCATTCAGAAGGAAATTCAAGAAAGCGCGTATAACTATCAGAAACAAATCGAAAGAAAAGAACAGGTCATCATTGGCCTCAATGAATATATCGATGATAAAGAAAAAATTCATCTCAATCTTTACTATCCTCCCAAAAGAATAGAAAAAGCTCAGGTCAAAAAACTTCAGCAGCTCAAAGACAAGAGATCAAAAAAACAGGTGAAAAACCGGTTAGATGCTTTAAAAGAAGCGGTAGAGACCCAAAATAACCTGCTCCCCTTCATCATTGATGCTGTAACAGCAAAGGCCACCCTCGGTGAAATCTCCTCTGTCCTCAAACAATCTTACGGCACATTCGATGAAATAACTACTATTTAGAAACCGAGAAGCTTTTGACTCGCTGGGGCAAAAGCTGCGTGTTTTCAGAGCCCACTGCCCTGAGCCTCCTTGACTTTTTTTAAGAGCAATTCTAATATAACTTCGTGAAAAACAACCGAATACCTAAAATATCATTTCTCATCATTGAGCTACTCTTCTTACCCTTAATGGGAATAACTGTTGATAAAAATATGGCCGATCGAATAAAAGAGGAAATCGAAAAACACAAGCTTGAAATCATAAAAATCAGGCGATTCATTCACATGAATCCAGAGCTGAGCAATAGAGAATTCGAAACAGCTAAACTTGTCGCCTCCAAACTCATGTCCCTTGGCCTCGAGATAAAGACTGGAGTCGCAAAAACAGGAGTCGTAGCATTGCTGCGCGGTAGCCAGCATGAATATACAGTGGGCATCAGAGCAGACATGGACGCTTTACCCATCAACGAATTAACCGATATTCCTTTTAAATCACTAAACCCTGGTGTTATGCATGCCTGCGGCCATGATATCCACACATCCATAGCCCTAGGTACAGCCATAGTATTGAGCTCTTTGAAAGACGAAATCAAAGGCAATATCAAATTTATCTTTCAACCTGCCGAAGAAGGAGCTCCTCCAGGCGAGAGAGGCGGCGCGAGTCTGATGATAGAAGAAGGCGTTCTTGATGACCCTCCTGTTGGAGCAATTTTCGGGCTCCACGTTTGGCCTAAAAATTTGGGAGAAGTCTTTTTTTCTCCAGGCCCAATGTTGGCAAGTTCTGACTGGTTTCAAATCATTATCAAGGGAAAAAGCTCCCATGGCGCAAAGCCGCATGAAGGCATAGATTCCATTGTCCTCGCTTCTCAAGTTGTATTAAGTCTCCAATCTATCATCAGCCGGACCATTGATCCCACTGACCCATCTGTTTTAACTATTGGAAAAATCAGCGGAGGAAGGAGATCTAACATTATTGCAGAAGAAGTGATGCTCGAAGGCACGGTGAGAACATTGAGCAAAACAAACAGAGAAAAAATTCCCCTGATAATAGAAAATGTTGTAAGGGGAATCACTCATCCTTTCGGAGCTGATTATACCTTTAGTTATCGCAGGGGTTCTCCCTCTGTCTATAACCACCCGGATCTGGCAAAAATAATGCGTCCGACTCTTTTGAGAGTATTAGGAGAAAAGAACGTCAAAGATTTGAAGCCCCAAATGGTAGCAGAGGATTTCGCATATTACTGCCAGAATATCCCGGGTTTCTTTTTTCTTCTGGGAGTAAAAAATCCTGAGGAAAAAACTATGGCTCCCCTTCACAGCTCCTATTTCAACCCTGATGAAAGAAGTATTTCACTCGGAATTAAGATCATGTGCCATCTTCTACTCGATGGCCTAGAACACCAGAGCCAACTTGATAGTCTTTAGTTATTTTTTACAATGTCCTTTCCTTTCCTTTTTCTGGCTTTATCCTTAATCCTGGGAATCATATTCTCTTTTCATATACATGTTTCTCTGGCGGTTACGGTTTCTGCTCTCATAGTGTGCTTATGTTCCGTCTGGCTTTTCTTTCTCATCAGAAAAGATAAAATCTCTTTCGCTTTCATTCTGGTCACAACGTCTCTTCTTGGCACAAGCCTCTTTACTCTCCAAAATAAGAGGTTTGAAGAGAATTCTCTCCACAACATGAAACATGCAGATTATGTAGATTTTTATGGGAGGATATATAAATCCCTCTCGCGGGGGCATGATAAAGATTATATCTTTTTAAGAGTTGAAAGAGTCTTCTGCCAGAATAAAGAAGAAAAAATAAGAGGAAACCTGAGGATTACTGTCCCTCATTCTAAGGAATTTCCCTCAAAATTAAGCCTTTTTACTCATGACAAGGTCAAAATCTCTGCTCGTCTGTTTTCCTATAAGGGATTCAGAAACTTTAAAAATTCTTCCTTGGAAATGTATCTCAAAACTCAAAATATTCATAACAGGGCCTTTACAAAGAGTCCTCTTCTTGTAGAAAAATTAGAAGATGGAAAAAAATATTTACCTCTACCCCTACTCTCTTTCATCCGGCAAAAATTGCAACAAAAAATTGAAAGCCATTTCCCCTCTCCAAAAGCTAATTCTCTTTCTCCTCAAGGAGGAGTTCTCGAGGCTCTTCTCCTCGGTGAAAGAGGTAGAATCCCTCTTTCAATCTCCCGCTCTCTTCAAAAAGCAGGGCTTTATCATCTCTTTGCCATCTCGGGAGCTCACATTGCCATTATATCCTTCCTCTTCTTCTCTGTTTTTAAGCTCTTTAGAGTTCCCACACGAGCAACTTTTCTGCTGCTCATCCTCTTTCTCGTCCTCTATGCATTCCTCGTTGAAGGAAGACCTTCTGTCATGAGAGCCACCATCATGACTCTGGCATTTTTATTGGGGAAACTCATTTGGAAGGATGCCAATCTCATTAACACGATCTCCTTAAGTGCATTCTTCCTGCTTCTAATCAATCCCTTTAGTCTTTTCAGCCTGGGATTCGAACTCACCTTTGCGGCCACCTTCTCCATTATTCTATTTTTCCCCAGGATCATCAAATATCTACCCAAGCTTCCTCTTAGAATCAGTGAAATTTTTGCCCTTTCACTCACGGCTCAGCTTGGCGTTCTCCCCTTTGTTGTGAACTCTTTTAACCGGGTAACATTTTCATCTCTTATCCTCAACTTCGTGGCACTGCCACTTCTAGGATTGATCATGGCCTGCGGCTACATCTTTCTCCTCCTCTCATTTGTGAGCTCTCTTCTCTCCCGGTTGCTTGCAGGCGGAATAAAATTTCTCATTGACCTGCTTTCAGGCTCGTCACACCTTCTTGACCCTCTCTCCTTTGTTTCTTACCGAATTCCAACACCTCATCTTTCCATTGTAATCGGCTATTTTCTTTTTCTCTATCTCCTGCTCCTGCCTTCCCGAATAAAGAGACAAAAATTAATCAGCCTTCTCTGTTTTCTCCTCATCTTTGCTATCCTTATATCTTACCCCTTTCCATCCTTCTCCAGAAACCTTAAGCTTACCTTCATCGATGTTGGACAAGGAGACTCGATACTGGTGGAATTTCCTGGGAAGAAAAAAATGCTCATAGACGGTGGTGGAATCCCTGAAGGAACTTTTGATATAGGTGAAAGTGTAGTTTCGCCTTTCCTTTGGGACAAAGGAATAAAGAAGATCGATTATTTGATCCTAACACATGCTCATCCCGATCATATCAACGGATTAAAAGCCGTCGCCAGAAACTTTAAAATCGGTGAATACTGGGAGGCTTTCATCCCCTTGGAAAGCGAGCCGTATGCAGAATTCAGGAATCGGCTTCCTCTTTCTGTTTCTCGGAAAAGATTGTTTCAAGGCCATATGCATCTTGAAGGGAACATAAGGATTGAGGTTCTCCATCCTCAACAAAGTAATCCCTATGTACAAAAAGTACACAATGATCAATCAATTGTTTTGAGAATATCATACGATCAAACTTCATTTCTTCTCCCCAGCGATATCGGAATAGATGCAGAAAGGGAAATATTAGAGAGCGCCAGGGAACTTAAAAGCCAGGTGCTAAAATCTCCCCATCACGGAAGCAACTCCTCGAGCTCTACAACATTTCTCAATGCAATTGCTCCCCGAATCGTGGTCATCTCTGTCGGTGAAGGAAACAGGTATGGTCTGCCAGACCAAAGCGTCATAAAGAAATATGTGAAGATTGGAGCGAAAATATACAGAACCGACCTCCATGGCGCCGTAGAAGTTTCATCAGACGGACACAGAATCTCAATAAGGACCGGTTCGAGGCACACATCATCTGAGGAATAGCAAGAATCACTGCTTTTTTCATCTTAGTATCACCCAAATAAATCAGACTAGCTTTTCGAGATGTAAAAAATCACCCTTGAAATCATCTGTAAAGGGGATTTACTTGTTTCTTTAACTTTAGTTGAATGATATAAGTGTTCATATACTGATTGACACAGATATCCACGTTCTTTATTATATAAATAGAAGAGCAAAAATGACTTTCAAAAAATTTATTTCCCTGATGTTCCTCCCCTTACTATTCACTTCTTTCCTCTTCTCCCAGAGTGTAGCGGAATTGGCCAAAAAGGAGAAAGAAAGAAGAGAAAAATTAAAGAAGAAAAAAAGCGTGGTTATTACCAACGCCGGTCTGAAAAAGACTAAAAAGCAGTCTGCAGTGACTACATCACGTCCTGCGGCTACCACAACGAAAGCAAAAAGCCCATCAAGCTCTCAACCAAAATCGCCACCTGGAAAAACACTATCCGGTAATACTTCTGAGTTAGATAAGACTGGGACTGTAGTCAGCAAAGATCAACTCGAGCAGAAGTGGAGCACTGCCAAAGAATACGTAGATTTGTTAACCACAAAGCTGAACGCTCTATGGCAGGAGTATTACAGTATGGATGACATGACTGACAGAAGCAGCATTCAGAGACAAATTGCCGAGACTTTTCAAAAACTCGAGAAAGCCAAAGAAGATGTAGCCAAAGCGAAGAAAGAACTAGACCAATCAAGCACTCGAGTCATAAAGAAAAAAGGCAATTAGACAAAGACCAGGAGCCTAGGGTAAGTACTATCTAAAATAGATAAAGGAAATCTGAATTCCTAACTCTCTATCGTCCGTAGAACCCGGCACGATTTTTGCCGGGATAAATGTTTTGTCCGTCAAGAATGTGATAATAAATTCATCACCTTCGCCAAGCATCTCTTTCTTTACCTTGTAAGATTTCTCAAAATAGCTTTCTCTGGGGATGAACTCATCTAAAACCAAATCGTTGATTTTGAAAATAACCTTTTGATCTTCAAGCACATCCAGGTTAACGCCCCCCCTTATGACCAGGAGAGCATCTTGGTGAGGATTATCGACAATACATCTGGCTTCCTTGGAAGTCCATCTCCATTCTTTGAGAAAGGCCTCAGGGCTTATCTCATGATTATACCAGCCATCTTCGTAAATGACTTCGGGAGTATCAGGAGGAGGAGGCACAACTTTTATTTTCTTTTCTAAAACTTCTCTCTTCGATTCTCCGGTCCTATCATAGGGAGAGAAGAAGCCAGCAGAGAGCCTTAAGACCTCTTCTCCTTCGAACTCAGGATCGAACTCATCTATAAATCTTGGAATATATATTCTTCGTGAATAAGAGTATTCCTTTTCAGGCTCCCATGAAGATGTCGGAACAGCGGGTATATGATCATCTCGAAGAATCAGATTGTCTTTGTGCCAAAAGTGAACAAAAGCATTGTAATCCTGGCTCACTTTTACATATTCACTGTCTGTTTTCCAGGTATACTGGATATCTGTGATTAAATAATCAGACAGCGGAGTCTCAGAAAACTTTATCTCAAGGTCAACACCTTTGACTCCTGCTTTCTTACGACAATTAAAAGAAACCAGTACCATTGTTATCAAGACAATCACAACCGATATTTTTTTTACCATCTCTTGTCTCCTTTTTCCTTAAAACTTGGATGTATTATAAAAAAACAGAAATTTTATGTAAAGCTGAATATCAGACTTTTTCCGCTAATTAATCTTTATCTTCTTAGGAGGAAAAATACGGGGGATATTGCTTTCGTTCATCAGCTTGTTTAGTTTGGGAATGTCTACCTCTATTATCTTGTTCACTCTCCCAATAATTGATTTTAATTCCTCAGAATCTTTGGCAATTTGTTGAACTTGGCGCTCAGAAGGAGCGCCGGTGAATCCTCCGATAGCCCTTCCGAGCATGAACAGCCTTCCTCTGATTGAACGGCTCATTCCCCGGCGGCCTGCACTCGGATCGCCCATCAACTTAATCCGAACGTCTTCGATTTCCTTGGATATGGCTTTAATCTGCTCAGTGATGGCTTCGGGCACATCTGATACTTTTTTCAGAGCTGTATTCTGTTTCTGAATTTCCTTTCTAATATTGTCTATAGTACTGCTTGTTGTTGATAGGCTCGGATACAGTTTATAGAGCCTCAAAAGGGCATCATGCTGTGCTTTCCGGTCTTCAAAAGAAATATCGATTCTCGGATCGCCCTCCACCTCAACGGTTTTTGTCATCTCCTGACCTGCGGCTTTCAGGATGACCTGGTACTTTCCGGGAAGAACATAAGGACCCTGTGCTCTGAAGCGGCGGCCTGCCTGGCCAGCCATTGGGGGAGGACCATACCTAAGGTCCCAAGCAATTCGACTGATTCCTTTATTCTTTGGACCCTTGAGTTCCCTTATCTTCTGACCAGAGCTGTCCTGGATGATTACTTCAACACTATCTTTTGTCTTTTCGTTCAGAAAGTAGCTCATCATGGCACCAAAGGGCGGGTTAGGAGCTACAAAAAATTTGTGACCAAGATTGCCCTTGTGGTTGTAAGGATTAAACATCGTCGCTTTACGAATGTCAAAAAGGTAAGCAGGAGAGGCCAGGGTTTCCTTTGTGAGCTGTTCTAAAGGAGTAATATCATCTAAAATCCAGATGCTCCGGCCATGAGTACCGAAAATCAGGTCATTCTCGCGGGGATGAATGCTAATATCATCAACAGGAACCATAGGGAAGTTCCCTTTAAATTTTATCCAACTCTTTCCCCTATCAATCGAGAAGTAGGCGCCTCTTTCTGTGCCAATAAACAAGAGATTAGGATTACGATGATGCTCTCGGATAACATTGACAATACTACCTACAGACAGGTTGCCAGAAATGTCCTTCCAGCTTTCTCCATAATCGGTTGTCATGAAGACATAGGCTTTAAAATCATCATTTCGGTGTCCATCCAAAGTCGCATATGCCGTCCCTTCTTCGTGGCATGAAGCAACGACTCGCGAGACATAGGTATACTTGGACACACCGGGAACCTTGCCTATGACATTTTTCCATGTTTTACCGCCATCACGAGAGATCTGGAGATTCCCGTCATCTGTTCCCGCATAGAGGAGGCCTTCATGGATGGGGGATTCGGAAACTGTGGTGATATCTCCATAGTAAGCGATCCCGTCATGCCGAGAGAGAGTCTTCTTGTCCGGAAGGACTCCCATAAGGGGAAGCTTTTCTCTATCCTGTTGCGTGGTGAGGTCTTCCGAAGCTTCCCATGTCTCTCCTCTGTCTTTGGATTTAAAGAGTTTATTGCCGCCATAATAGATAGTATTGCTATCATGAGGAGAAATCAGTATCGGAGAATTCCAGTTGAATCTATAGCGCTCATTGTCATCCTCTGGCCGAGGCCTGATAGATTTGCTTTCTCCTGTCCTTAAGTCAAGCCTGAAAAGGTTCCCATTCTGGGATTCTGCATAGATGGTATTATAATCTGTGTGATCGACTTGAGTGTAGAATCCATCTCCGCCGCCTATTCTGAACCAATCTTCGTTTGTAACCCCCAATCGATACAACGTCGCACTCGGAGTTCCCCAGCTTCCGTTATCCTGCAGGCCTCCATAAACATAATAGGGCTTGCGCATGTCAAAGCCGATCTCATAAAATTGTCCGAGAGGGAGGGTATTGATAAAATCCCAGGTCTTGCCTCGGTCATAGGAAAAATAAATTCCTCCATCCGAGCCAAGAACCATGGTATTGGAGTTATCAGGATTAATCCACATTGCATGATGGTCGCCGTGAACTCTACCGACATAACTCGTGTTAAAAGTTTTTCCTCCGTCTTCTGAGACATACATCCGGGCTCCAAGAACCCAGATCCTCTGGTCGTTGTTCGGATCTATGCGTATCTGGCTGTAATACATGGGCCGGGGATTCGTGGGCGACATCTTTTTCCAGGATAGGCCCTTGTCCTCGGAACGGAAAACTCCTCCTGGCCTGCTTTCGATAATGGCATAGACTATATTAGGATTGCTGCGGTATATATCGATCCCGATGCGGCCTATGTCTCCTGCAGGCAGTCCGTCAGTAAGAAGAATCCAATTTTCTCCGCCATCGGTTGTCTTGTAGAGACCGCTCCCAGGTCCACCTCCGCTAAAGCCCCAGCCACGTCGGCGTCTCTGATAAGCTGCCGCATATAAAGTATTCGGATTCTCTGAATCCATAGCAACATCTATAAATCCAGTATTTTCATCGATGAATTTTGTATTGACCCAGGTTTTACCACCGTCTGTTGTTTTAAAAAGACCCCTTTCCTTGTTCGGACCCCAGAGATGGCCTAAGGCTGCCACATAAACAATGTCTGGATTTGTGGGATGAATGAGCATACGACCGATGTGATGAGTATCCATAAGACCCATATTCCTCCAGGTCCTTCCACCGTCTGTCGATTTATAGACACCATTCCCCCATGAAGAACTCTGACGGTTATTCGGCTCGCCAGTGCCTACCCAGACTAAATCAGGATTTGAAGGAGAGACGGTCACATCCCCTATTGTGCTTGTCTGTTGATCATCAAAAATAGGCTCCCAAGTTACACCATTATTGGTCGTCTTCCATACTCCTCCTGAGGCAGTTCCTGCATAGATAATGTGAGGCGTACTCTCCACAACAGCAAAATCGTCAATCCGTCCTCCCATATTTGCAGGACCTATACACCGCCATTTAAGACCCTCAAGTACAGACTCCATATTAAGGGGTACAGCCTTCTTTTCTGCTTTGTTAGCACCAACAAAAAGGACGAGTACAAAACCAAGACACAAAACTAATAAAACACGAGATGAAAATTTTTCTTTTCTCAAAGTTTGCCCTCCTTTGTTATTTTTGTGACTGAGTATTTTATCGGAATACTCATTATTTGTTGTCTGAAATGGCCGTACAAAAATGTAGCTGTATAATTATCACACGAAGCACGCTAAAGTCAATTTCTTTATTGGGGTCAGGTCTTGTTTTTTGCTTTTTTTCATAAAATAGCATCTGATCCTTGTTCTTTAACTTTTTTAAGCGCAAAGAGAAGGAAGTCAAAGGCCCCTGCCGCCATAAAAAAGCAAAAAACAAGACCTGACCCCGTCGGGACGTGTTGGGTTGAAAGAGAAAATCTAATGGTGTATAGTCCCAAAGGATGAATTTTCTTCTTTCTAGCCTTTCCTTTTTTTATCGCTTCGGATGCCGGGCAAAAAATTTGCTTTATAGTTGGAAAATCCTCAAACCAAAGAAAGCTCCATTGACTGTGATCAGTATCGGAAACATCGCCTTTGGAGGAACAGAGAAAACTCCTTTGGTCATGAATCTTATTTCGTTCCTCTCTACGAAGGGATTTAAGCCGGCCTTGATCTCGCGAGGCTATAAAGGAAAATGGGAAAAAAGGGGAGGCGTTCTTTCCGACGGCAAAGGCTTGTTCGGAACATGGAAGGATTCTGGTGATGAACCTTTCATGGTTGCCAAGAACATTCCTCAGGCTGGCATCTTCCTTGGAAAAAACCGTTATAAATCCTGCATCAAGGCCCATGATCTATCCTTTTCACCAGCTATTTTGGACGATGGATTCCAGCACCGCCGCCTTCGCAGAGACCTGGATGTTGTCCTCTATGACGCATCGGAAAAAATGCCACTCAGAGAGCCTATCTCCTCCCTTAAAAGAGCCCACATTCTGTTGATAAAGAAAGGAGTCAGTAAGCGAGCGACAAGCAGGTTAGAAGATCGTTTTCCACGAACAGCCGCATTTGAATATGATGTCATTCCTAAAACTTTCTTCGACCTGCACGGGAATGAGGTGATTCAAGAGGAAGAAATCAAAGGAAAAAAATTTTTTGCATTCTGCGGCATAGCTCGCCCTGAAAGATTCTCCTCCCTTCTCCAAGAAAAAGGCCTGGAGATTGTATCTTTCTTTAAATTTCCTGACCATTATGCCTACCCGCCTTCTTCTCTAAAAAAGATCGTGGCAAAATGCCAGAAAGCCAATGCCGAAGCGTTAATTACTACAGAGAAAGACGCTCTGAAGATTTCTGATTTCGAAGGCTTTGAAAAAATCCCAGTATATTATTTGAAGATCGACATTTCACTAAGGGAGGAATTTTACCAAGAAGTTCTCTCTCCTCTTCAAAATAAAGGTTAAACATCCAAATGGCTAGCTTCAAAGAACGATTAGAATTTTTCCTGTTCCAAACAGTCAAGCTTCTCTTTGCTCTTCCGCCTAGAAAGCTTTGCATATTTGCGGGGAAAATATTAGGCTTGATCTTCTACTCCCTGGATAAAAGGCATCGCCGGATAGCCTCGATTAACCTCAATATGGCCCTTGGGCTTGAGCGATCTTCCTCAGAGCTTAAAAAGATCGCACGGGAATCATTCATGCATTTCGGCGCGCTTCTTGCAGAAATCGTTAAATTTCCTCGCCTCAATGAGGAGAAAAAGAATAAACTTTTTCTGGTTGAAGGAGAAGAAAACCTACAGGAAGCCATGGGCAAAGAAAAGGGTGCCTTGCTTTTCTCTGCTCATTACGGAAACTGGGAAATCGCACCGTTTTTCCTGACAAAGCAAGGAAAAATGAGCGTTGTGGCCCGTCCTCTGGACAACAAGCTTCTAGAGGAAGAACTTCTCGAACTCAGAGAGAGTCTTGGAATAAAAGTCATCTACAAGCATCAAGCCACAAGACAAATTCTCCAATCTCTCCGCGAAAAAGAAATGATGGCTCTTTTAATTGACCAGAATGTCCTCCGATCCCAAGCCGTTTTTGTGGATTTTTTTGGTAAAAAGGCAGCCACAACTCCAAGCCTTGCTGCTTTCTTTCTCAGGACAAAGTCCCCCCTCATTCCTGTCTTCTGTTATCCGGCTTCTTCCCACAAGTATCATCTAAAGATATTCTCCCCTCTGAAAATCTCTTTAGAAGAAGATTACGACAAGGATATATTGAAAATCACCCAGATATGCACTAAGATTATAGAGGATCAAATCCGAAAAAAACCCAGCTATTGGCTCTGGTTCCATAACAGATGGAAGACAAGGCCAGAAGGAGAAGAATAATATTATGAGAGCCAAAAACCGCTCCTTCGACGAATTGAGACCTGTAAAAATCAAGCCAGATTACATCGAGTTTGCTGATGGTTCTTCCTATATAGAGATCGGCAAGACCAGAGTCATAGCTACTGCCACCGTCGAGGAGAAGATCCCTCCTTTTTTGAAAAACTCAGGAACTGGGTGGATAACCTCCGAATATTCAATGCTTCCCCGATCAACAGAAAAACGAAATGTCAGAGAACGAATTACAGGAAAACTTTCGGGACGAAGCCAAGAGATTCAACGTCTTATAGGACGATCTCTTCGAGCGGTGACTGACCTGAGCCTCCTTGGAGAGAGGAGCATCATTCTCGACTGTGATGTCATCCAGGCCGATGGCGGAACAAGAGCAGCTTCTATCACTGCTGGTTGTATCGCTCTAGCTCTTGCATTGAAGAAGATGTTGGATGAAAACACAATAGAAATCATGCCTCTCAAAAACCTAGTCAGCAGCGCCAGCGTGGGAATAGTCGATGGAGAATTGCTCCTTGACCTTGACTACAGCGAAGATTCAAGAGCAGAGATCGATATGAATGTTGTCGAAACAGAGAAAGGACAACTTGTGGAAGTCCAGGCTACCGCAGAGAAGAATCCATTTTCAAAAAAAGAACTGAGCGCTCTCTTGAGTATGGCTGACAAAGGAATAAAACAACTCACCCAGATTCAAAGGGATATCCTCAAAAAAAAGAGTCTTCTCTTCATGGCTTACGGACAATAAAAGGAGAAAAATAATGGACCGTTTCCTGGTAACAGGAGGAGCTGGTTTCCTTGGAAGCCATCTCTGTGATGCTCTTCTCGAAAAAGGAGCGGATGTTGTCTGTATCGATAACTTTTTTTCAGGAAATAAAGATAACATCAGCCATCTTTTCTCTCACCATTACTTTGAATTAATCCGACATGATATTATCCACCCTCTCTTTGTGGAGGTAGACAAAATTTACCACCTTGCCTGCCCTGCCTCTCCAATACACTACCAACTCAATCCAATAAAAACAGTCAAGACGAATGTCATGGGAACCATAAACATGCTTGGGCTGGCTAAGAGGATAAAAGCGCGTATTCTCCTTACCTCATCCTCAGAAGTTTATGGTGACTCCTATGTCCATCCCCAGCCAGAAAGTTATTGGGGCAATGTCAATCCCATCGGGATCCGAAGCTGCTACGATGAAGGAAAAAGAGTGGCAGAAACATTGATGATGGATTATCATCGTCAGAACAAGGTCGACATCAAGATCGCTCGGATTTTCAACACCTACGGTCCTCGTATGGCCGTAGACGATGGCAGAGTGGTCAGCAACTTTATCGTCCAGGCTTTAAAAAAAGAATCCCTTACAGTCTATGGGAATGGAAGCCAAACACGCTCTTTTTGTTATGTCTCAGACCTGATCCAAGCTCTTATAGCAATAATGGAAACAGAAAAATTTCGAGGGCCCATAAATCTTGGAAATCCGGCTGAGTTCACTATAATAGAACTCGCCGAAAAAATCATCAAGCTGACAAAAAGCTCCTCTAAAATCGTCCATAAGCCTCTGCCTTTAGATGATCCTGTCCGAAGATGCCCCGATATCTCTTTAGCTAAGGAAAAATTGGCCTGGACGCCCAAAATTGACCTGGAAGAAGGACTGCTTAATACTATTGATTATTTCAAAGAAAAATTAAGCGCGGAGAAAAAATAGTCTAGCGCAATGAAACTTTCAATCATTATTCCAGTTTTCAACGAAAAGAATACTATAGAAGAGATAGTGCATCGAGTTCAAGAAGTTGAGGTCGGATTAGAAAAGGAAATAATCATTGTCGATGACGCCTCTTCAGATGGAACTCGACAGATTTTGGAAAATTTAGAACATCCCAACCTAAAGGTCCGCCTTCACTCCAAAAACCAGGGAAAAGGAGCTGCGCTCCAGACCGGATTCTCTATAGCAGAAGGCGATATTATCCTCATCCAGGATGCTGATTTGGAGTATGATCCAAGAGACTATTCTAAACTTCTGGAGCCTCTCCTGGATGGTCGGGCTGATGTCGTCTACGGTTCCCGTTTTCTAGGAGGCCCTCACCGTGTTCTCTTTTTCTGGCATTATGTCGGCAATAAACTTCTTACAACACTATCCAACATGTTCTCTAACCTAAACCTGACCGACATGGAAACATGCTACAAGGTCTTCAAAAGGGAATTCCTCAACAAAATTACTATCAAATCAAAAAGATTCGGCTTCGAACCTGAAATCACTATCAAATTTTCCAAACTCAAATGCAAAATCTTCGAAGTTCCCATCTCTTACTCTGGCAGAGATTACAGCGAAGGGAAGAAGATCGGGTGGAAAGATGGAGTAGCCGCCATCCTCCATATCATCAGATTTAAGTTTTTCGACTAACTAATGGGGACGTTCCCCAAAGTGCCACCCTGTCAAAAAGGGAAAGTTCCTCAATTTCAAATCACAGGGTGGCACTTTGGGGGCATGTCCCCAACTTGATTGGGGAACGTCCCCTTAAACTTTTAAAAAAAACGCTTTAAAAAAATATAGTAAAAACTTATAATAATTCTCACTCAAATAAATTATAACTATATTATAGAAGCATGATTCTAAGGAGGTTACGATGTCCCTAGTCTCCCAATTAATTTTAATAGGAATCATAGTTGTAATACTGGTCTTAATTTCTTTATTAATCGCTAAGCAATACAGAAAAGTTGGCCCCCATGAAGCCCTTATCATTTCTGGAGGAAGGAAAAGGACAGCCATTGAGCCCGATGGAACAAGAAAAAAAGTAGGCTATCGATACCGGCTGGGCGGGGGAACTTTTGTAATCCCATTCCTGGAGACAGTTGATGTTTTGCCCATGGAAGTCATAACGTTGAATGTGAAAACCCCCGAGGTTCTCACTCATGGTGGGGTTCCTATCATGGCCGAGGCTGCCGCTCAGGTCAAAATAGATTCTAACGACCACTCCATTCGCTTGGCCGCTGAACAGTTTCTAGGCTTGGGAAAAGAAGGCATCCGGGATGTTTCTATGACAATCTTGGAGGGAAAAATGAGGGAAGTCATGGGAGCCATGACAGTTGAAGAAATATTCCGGGGAAGACAAGAATTTTCAAATAAAGTTACCCAGGTTACGCAGAAGGATTTTTCCCTGATGGGCCTTACCATGATGTCTTTTGCCCTTAAAGACATAAGCGACACTCAGGGATATCTTGATGCCCTCGGAAAGCCTCAAATATCTGCCGCCAAACGCGATGCGGTAATCGCTGAAGCCGAGACAGAAAAAGAGGCGGTGATCAAATCTTCGGAAGCTCGAAAAGAGGGGGAAGTTGCCCGTCTCGCATCTGAAGCCTTAATCGCTAAGGCTCAATGGGAAAACGAAGGCAAAAAAGCAGAGTCCCAAGTGGCAGTCAACCAGAAAAAAGCCCAGGCAGATTTTTCCTACGAAATTGAGCGTTTCCGCCTCAACCAGGAAATAAAGAAAGAAGAAGCCAAGGTCAAATTCATCGAAAAAGAACAAGCTATTAAAATCGAAGAATTAGAGACTTCCCGTAAAGAGAAGGAACTCGACTCCACCGTGATTAAACCTGCCGAAGCCCGTAAATACCAGATGAAGGCAGAAGCTGAAGCTGAAGAATACCGCCTCCAATCTGAGGCAAAAGGAAAGGCCGAAGGAATAAAACTCGAAGGAGTTGCAGAAGCAGAAACGGCCAAGCAAAAAGGAATAGCTGAAGCCGAAGCCATGCTGAAAAAAGCCCAGGCCTGGGAAAAGTACAACCAGGCTGCTCTCTTTGAAATTTATCTTAATATCCTTCCCGAGCTGGCCAAGGCAGTCTCAGAACCCCTTTCCAAGGTGCATAAGATCGTGGTCGTTAGCGGAGATAAAGGCCTGGGGACTTCAAAGATTACATCTCAGGTTGCAGAAACTCTTGCTCAAATGCCTGAGATCGTCAAATCCCTGACAGGTGTGGACCTGAAAAAATATCTGAAAGAGAAACTCTCTCCTGAAGAAAAAGAAGAAGAGTAATTTCTTTCTTAAAAGACAAGTAAACCATGGTCTCAGAAAAAGTCAATAAAATCGGCGAATCTCCCACCCTTAAAATATCGGCCAAAGCCATGGCTATGAAGGCTGAGGGAATAGATATCGTTGACCTCAGCGTTGGAGAGCCAGATTTTCCCACTCCGGATAACGTTAAATCAGCAGGCATGAAAGCTATCGAGGAAAACTTTACCAAGTATACACAGAATGATGGAATCCCTGCCCTTAAAGAGGCTGTCATTAACAGGCTGAAGGAGGATTTGGGACTTTCCTATGAGAAGGAAGAAATCATCTTATCCACTGGCGCCAAGAGCTCCCTCTATCATCTCATCCAGGCCCTTATCAATGAGGATGAGGAAATTATCATTCCCTCCCCTTATTGGGTAACCTATCCCCATGCCGTTTCGTTAGCTAAAGGCAAATCTGTTATCATCCCAACAAAGGAAGAAAATGGGTTTATCTTAAACGCTGACCAGCTTAAATCTGCCATCTCTCCATCCACCAGGGCTCTGATCTTAAACAATCCCTCTAATCCTACAGGAGCCGCTTACCAGAAGCATGAGCAAGAAGCCTTGGCAGACGTTGTCCTTGAAGAGGACATCTATGTCATTGCAGATGAAATTTATGAAAAACTCGTCTACGATGACTTCAAGTTTGTGAGCTTTGCATCTCTTGGAGAGGAAATTAAAAAGAAAACCATCGTCATCAACGGTGTGTCAAAGGCCTATTCCATGACTGGATGGCGAATAGGTTTTGCCGCCGGTCCTGCAGATATCATCAATGGCATGGCCAAAATCCAGAGCCACACAACATCCAATCCATGCTCTATCTCACAAAAGGCTAGTATGGAAGCTTTGGCAGGACCGCAGTATGAAATTTCCAAAATGGCTTCTGAATTTCAGAGGCGCAGGAATTATGCCCTAATGCGTCTTCAGACCATTCCCAATGTCTCCTGTTTCAAGCCACAGGGAGCTTTCTATCTTTTTCCCAATTTTTCCCATTATCATGATAAAGAATTCAACAATGTCCAGATCCGAAACTCCTACGGCCTGGCTTACTATCTCCTGAAAGAAGCAAATGTGGCGATCGTTCCTGGAGATGCCTTTGGGGCTGACGATTACAGCCGTATCTCCTATGCTACTTCCCTGGAAAACCTGGAAAAGGGCTTGGATAGAATCGCTGAGGCTCTTTCCCACCTTAAAACGCCCAAAAAAGTCATCCGCCTCGCTTTGAACAACACCATAACACGAGAAAAGAAGCGAGTTCCTGTAGATTCTACGATCGATGTCAAGATGAGGAATGCTCTGGTAGCTGAGCTGGAAAACCACCTCAGCTATGAAAACTATTTTGAGTGGAATGCGAATATCAACGGCGTCATCGTTCAATTACGGACGAATGTCTCCCACCTCAATGACTTCTGGATCGAGAACTGGTATCCGGCTCAACTGGAAGCTGACCTGGAACCCCACGGCATAATCTATGCCGTTGATGGCATAGCCGGCCGAGAACCTCGTGCTTTTTACAACTCAGAAACAAAAACAGGAGTGCTGGTCAATACAGATAACTACCCCCCCTTGCGCAGCCTGGCTCTGGGTCTTGTCATGGATGTCTCGGAAAGATTATTTAACGTCCATGCGATCCGCGGGATGTCAGCAGACATTGATGGCAATGGACTGATCCTCGTCGGACCCAAAGGAACAAAGAAAACCGAAATTTTCTTCACCTTGTTCTCTGATAAAAGATTCCGCCTTCACTCCAATGATATCGTCTTTGTCCGTTTTGCAGGAGGCATAACCCAGGCTGACTCCTCAGAGAGGAAGCTCTTTATACCAACAAATACTGTAGAATCCTATCCACGCTTAGCTCCTCTTTTCAACAACAGTAAGTGTGAAAATGTAATTACGCGCAAAGATGACTGTCAGGACGCAGAATGCCTGCGCCTGGATGATTGCCGTCTTGACCGGGGGTCGCCTTACTGTTATAAAGCCTCGAAGAATGCCCACGCCCTTCTCGATCCATACTGGATTGAGGGAGCAACCCTGCACGTCAAACGCAGTACACTTCGCTGGATGTTTATCCTCCGGTACGACAATGTCTCACCGCCGGTGGTTGAGGTCGAAGCGGAAGACGCCGTGCGCATGCTTGAATCGGGGCAAAGCTTGGGCATAGCAGGAGACTTGACTCCTTCTAAAAGTGAGCCATATTATAACCCTCATCTTCTCTTAACCGCTCCTGAGCGAATGGAACATCAGAGGCGTTTTTTCGAGCGCCTCCTTGAGAACATTTCCTGTTATCTTTTTAACAGCGGAGTTGCCTCCTCAGAGGAGATCAAACAAATCGTGACAGGCGAGACCAAAACCGATGAATGATAATGGTGTGTAATAATAAATTAAAATACAAATAAAATGTATGAAAAAAACATCTATAATATAGAAGCTTATAAAAAATTTGCTGAGGAGCTTCCACGGGTCCTCAAGGGACCAAACATCCGAACCGTGGACCTCAAATGGCTCGAACCAAGAGCCAAAGCCGCAGGAACAAAGACTAAATACGGCTCCTATGGCTGGCGAGCAGCCATTTCTAGCCGAATCGCTCCCAAGACTGTCTACTTAGGGAGCGAAGATGTTCGGCTTCCCAGGCCTACAGTCGAGCAGCAATCACTTATCGCAAAAGCTCCTGAAGAGCTAGACAAAGTACTCCACCTTCTGCGAACTCTTCCTTTATACCACATCCGCCGGCAGATGGGAGAGAATGACTCCTACAATCCATTCTGCAACCTCTATTTTTCCGAAGCTGACCTCATCAACTACCGCCAAGGATATATGTGGGGGAATACGATGTTCAAGCCAGGCAAGCGACCTGGTCCTGAGTTCACCATGATTCATATCCCAGAAGAACATCCCCTGCGGCAACAGGTTCTTGTTCTTCCTGAAGACAATATCAATGTTGCTCTGGGAACGGATTACATGGGAGAAGATAAAAAAGGTTTTCTCCGTCAGGCCATGTGGAGTGCGGACAAACTGGGCATGCTGGGGCTTCACTCTGGCACAAAACTCGTCATAGTCAGGGATGCCGATAACAAGCTCAAGACCTATGGAGTCTTCCTTTTTGGTCTTACTGCAACTGGCAAATCCACCTGGTCCTGTCATCAGCTTGGCCTTGACCACAAAAAAGGCGAAAAAACAGAAGTGACTCAGGATGACATCGTTTTCCTTAAGACCGATGGGTCGGCTCTGGGCACAGAAGGTGGCTTTTTTGTTAAAACAGATGTTGAGAGAGAAAACCAAGAAGCGATGTACAATGCCTTGATCGACAAATCTGCCCTCTATGAAAATGTCATGATCAAATCCAACGGAGACGTTGACTTTCTGGATGAAACCCTTACCGCAAACGGAAGAGCCGTTATACAGCGCGATAAACTCAAAGTGAGGATAAACGGAAAAATGGAAGGGATTGCATCAAAATCCATCAACCTCCCCCCTCTCGAAGAATTGGATGGAGTGGTCTTTGCCTTTATCACCCGCAGAAACACCATCATGAATTTCGCTCAAGAGCTCACCCCAGAGCAGGCTGTCCTGGCCTATCTCTGGGGGGAAAGCACTCACAGTTACGCCAGCCAGCCCCTTAAAGCCGGTGAATCGGTTCGTATCGTGGGAACCGACCCTTTCATCATCGGATCCAGAGCTAAAAAGGTGAATCGTTTCTATGAAATAATTATGACCCTGGTCAGCAACTTTCCTGGGAAACTTAAGTTCATGCAGTACAATACAGGCGGTATCGGTGAGATTATCGAAACTCACGAAGAAAACGGCCAAAAGAAAAAAAGAATGGTACGCAAGGTCACTCGTATTCCCATAAACTTGATGGCTCAAATCCAGAGGGGCGATCTGCGCGGCACCAATCACTACGAAAAGGGAATACTCGGGACAAAGGAAATAAAGCTCTGTGAAGGACAAAGCCTCGATGAATACGACATCCGTAAATTATATTCTGAGGAACAGATTCAGCATTATATTCATGATCTGGTAGATGGAAGGCGAAATTTCACTGAGGAAATTGCTTCGGAAGGGCTCCGCCAAGAAATCTTTTATGCGGCAGAACGCTCCTTCCGCATCGATAAAAGCAGTGAAGGAGAAAAGGCAGAAGTCCCTGAACGCCCTGATGAAGAGGAGAGGCCGTTTTATTACTGGGAATCCAAATCAAGACCGCGCCGGGGAGGGTTCTGGAGGTCAAAATAAGGGGATTTATCCCATCCTTTTCTCTATCTCTTGAGCCAAAAGATGGAGGAGGAAAAGATGAGCCTCCTGAATCCGAGGCGTACTTTCTGAAGGCACATCCAAGAGATAATCGGCAAAAGAGGCAAGTTTTCCCCCTCCCTTTCCAGTAAAAGCAAATGTGATAATTTTCATCTCCCTGGCCGCCTTTACAGCTTCAATCACATTGGATGAATTTCCGCTTGTGGATAGAGCCAGCGCCACATCCCCTTCCTCACCTAGGGCTTCGATCTGACGGCTAAAGATAAAATCGAAAGAAGTATCATTGGCAATCGAGGTAAGGCTTGAGGTATCAGTAGCTAAGGATATCGCTCGAATAGCAGGTCTTATTTCTAAAAACTTATTGACCAGCTCTGCAGCAAAATGCTGTGCCTGAGCAGCACTTCCACCATTTCCAAATACTAGAATCTTATGGCCTGACTCTAAATTCTCAGTAATCTTGTTTATAACTTCTTCGAAAAGGCCTTTTTTTGCGATAAAAAATCCTTCTACACTCTGTTTCAACTCATCTATTATAGTCTGATGATCCATCTCTCCTCCTCACAGCAATTAATCATTTTTCAAAAAATATTAAATCATAAAATCAATTTCTCAATTCAGTCTGTATAACGCCTCTGACTCTGTCTATTAGTTGGGAAAGGTTATTGCGATCGAATCCTTCAACAGGAACAGCGGAGTGAAAAGCGGTTCTAATCTTCCCTTTCTTTATAAAAAAACTCCCTCTAGGCATGAGTTCATAAGTTCCTTCTATGCTCACAGGAACAATGGGAACCTGGCTGGCAAGCGCCAAAAAAAAGCCGCCCCTCTTGAACGGCTGGAGTTTACCATCCTTACTCCTGGTTCCCTCAGGAAAAATCAGGAAAGAATAACACCTCTCTCTGATCAAGCG